>CAUZIR010000061.1:0-8291 GCA_963579815.1 Dehalococcoidia bacterium | reverse complement strand
GCTTGCACTTCGGGCCGGGCGTTGGCCACGGCTATGGGCAGGCCGACCGAGCGCATGGCGGGCAGGTCCGGCAGGTCGTCGCCGATGTAGGCGATGCGGCTGTGGGCCAACCCGCGCTCTGTGGCCAATTCGGCCACGGCCGTTACCTTGTCAATGCGGCCCTGCAGCGCGGTGTTGATGCCCAATTCCCCGGCTCGCTGCGCCACCGGTGCGGACACCCGCGCAGTCGCTATGGCGACCTCAATGTTTGCTGCCATCGCCAGCTTGATCCCCAGCCCGTCGTGGGCGTGGAAACGCTTTATCTCGCCTTCGCCGGTGAGGAAAATACTGCCGTCGGTCAGCACACCGTCAACGTCCAGCACCAGCAGTTCGATGCCCCGGCAGACTTCGCCCAGATCCCTCGTGTTGGTCATTCGTTACCCGGCGCCGTTAGCCCAAGTCCGGTGATGGCCAGCAGGTCCGTGAGCAGCGCGGGCAGGTCGGCCAGCGCAATCATATTGGGGCCGTCGCTCAGGGCTTTGGAAGGGTCGAAGTGGGTCTCCATAAAAAAGCCGTCAACTCCGGCACCAGCCGCGGCGCGGGCCAGGTAGGGTACGAACTCGCTTTCGCCGCCCGAACGATCGCCCAGGCCGCCGGGGCGCTGCACGGCGTGGGTGGCGTCGAAAACGACCGGCGCGAACCGGCGCATGATCGGCAGCCCACGCATGTCCACGACGAGGTTGTTATAGCCAAAGCTTGTGCCGCGCTCGGTCGCGATAACCCGGTCATTGCCGGTGGACCGGACTTTGTCGATGGCACCCGCCATATCTTGTGGGGCCATGAACTGAGCCTTCTTTATCTTTACGGGCAGGCCGGTGTTGGCCGCCGCGAGCAGCAGGTCGGTCTGGCGAGACAGCATCGCCGGTATCTGGATGACGTCCGCTACCTCGGCCACTCGTTGGACTTGGCTCGTTTCATGCACGTCAGTGAGTATGGGAACGCCCAGTTGCTCTTTTACGCTGGCGAGTATTTCCAGGCCGTCGTCCAACCCCGCCCCGCGAAAGCCCTTGGACGAGGTGCGGTTGGCCTTGTCGTACGAAGCCTTGAAGACGAACGGAACCCCAAGTTCACCCGTTATTCGTTTCAGTTCCCGAGCGATGTCGAGCGTTATCTCCGGGGACTCGATCGCGCACGGACCGGCGAACAGCACGAATGTGCCGCCAGTTCCGATCTCCACACCGGTCGCCAGTTCGAAGCCGCGTCCTAGTTTGGGGCCACGCCGGGCAAGACGGCCGCTCATGAGACTTCCAGCCTGAGAATGTCGTGCAACCGCAATACACCCAGCAATAAATTGGAGTCGTCGATCACCGGCAGAACGGCTATCTGGCTCTCGCGTTGCTCCATGAGGCGCACGGCGTCTATTAGCAGGGCGTCGGGCCGGGTCGCGATCGGGTTTTTCGTCATTACGGACTCGGCCGACATTTCGCGCACGTCCTCGCCCACGCGCAGGGCACGGCGTACATCGCCGTCGGTGATGACCCCGAGCATGCGTGCGTTCCTGTCCACGACCACCGCACAGCCAAGATTGCGTTCGGACATGGCCTCGACAACTCTCGTCATGGCCGTCCCGGCCGAGACGACCGCGACCTTGTCGGTCGGGTGCATGACCCGGTCGACCGTAATAGTAAGGCTCCGGCCCAGCATACCGCCCGGGTGGTTAGAGGCAAACTGCTCTCGAGTGAATGACCTGGCCTGCATAGTTGCCGCCACCAGAGCATCGCCCATTACCAGCGCCGCCGTGGTGCTCGAGGTCGGCACCAAGCCCAGCGGATCGGCTTCGGCGTCGACCTCGGCGTTCAGGACTATGTCGGCCACCTCGGCAACAGGAGACGCGGCCTTGCCAACTATCGCCACGATGGTGGATTCCAGAGCCTTGAGCGACGGGACAACCTTGAGCAGTTCCGAAGAGCCGCCGCTCTTGGAGACCATGACCGTCGGGTCGCCCACGCCGTACACGCCCAGGTCACCGTGCGCCGCCTCCGCCGCGCTGACGTACACGGCGGGCATCCCGACGCTACGAAGCGATGAAGCGATTTTTTCAGCCACCAGGCCGGACTTACCCACACCCATGAAGACAACCTTCGTGGGCGCTGTCAGTAACGCTCGCACGGCCTCAGAGAACGAGTCGCCAAGCCGGGCACGCACAGCCAGCAGAGCGCTCGCTTCAGTCTCGAAGACCTTCGCTGCATCGGCTACAAAGTTGTCGGCTCCAGACACGTCAGGCCCTCCCTTCGGCGAATATTCGCCTGACCCGTTCCAGGTCATCCGGGGTGTCTACGCCCAGCGTCGGGCTCTCGATGCGCACGGTTTGTATGGCGATTCCCGCCTCCAAGAAGCGGAGCTGTTCCAGCCGCTCGGCCGTCTCCAGCACGCCCACCGGGAGCGTCGGGTAGACCTCCAGCGCCGACCGCTTAAACCCGTACAGGCCCACGTGCCCCCAGAACTGGACCGCCGTCGGCCAGGCCTCTTGCGCCACGTCGCGAACGTGAGGGACGGCACTGCGGGAGAAGTACATCGCCCGTCCTGCGCTATCTATGACGACCTTAACCACGTTCGGATCGCGAATGTCACCAGGTGCGGCCAATGGGTAAACGGGCGTGGCAATGGCGGCGTCCGAGTCGCGCAGTGCCAAAATCACTTCGTCGATAAGTCCCGGCTCAATCAAGGGCTCGTCACCCTGGACGTTGACGATTATCTGAGAGTCCAATTTGTCCAGCACGCTGGCAATTCTGGCAGTTCCTGAGGGGGCGTCGGGAGATGTCATGTGCACCGCGAAACCCCAGTCCCGAACGTGGTCGGCTATCTGGGGAAAGTCGGTCGCAACCGAGACCGAGGATACCAGACGGGCACGTGCCGACCGCTCACAGACATGCCTGAGCATCGGTTTGCCAGAAATGTCGGCCAGCACCTTGCCCGGCAGGCGTGAAGAGTCCATGCGAGCGGGAATAACGACCTGCGCCGTGAGGGGATCAGCCATTAGCCGTGTTCCGAATCACGGTTTGGGTGACGTTTTGCGCCGCGCTCGCCAGCACCTTTATGGCTGAGGCGCTCTTACGCAGCGGGCCAGGCAGCCGGGCCAGCGGGTAGAGCAGCATATCCAGGCGGGTCAGCATGCCGGGCCCACCGGCAATGGCGAAGTCGAACAGGCTGCGAGTCGCCGTCCCCCTGCCCGTCAGCGCGCCCAGCAGCGCCAGTGCCGCCGCCCGCTCTCGCAGCGCCCGGTCGAAGCGTCGCGACTCTCGCCGGGTCATACCTGTGGCAGCGGGCGCCATCTTCAACAGACGGTTGATGACGCCGGTGAGCCGGCCAACATCGCTTTCGCCATCAAGCTCGTCGAAAACATCGGTGTCGAAGTCGAAGAACCGGTAAAACGCGGGCTGCGGGTCGGCTACGCCGAGGCTCTTCATCAGGCCTCTACGGGCCCTGGCCAAGTTGCGGTTCTGCCCGGCCGTCGCCACGTTCGAGGTCTGGCCCTCGTGGCGACGCAGTTTAAGCACGATTGCCGAGTACCCTGCGAGGACCAGGTTGACCCACAGTTCATAGTCCTCGGCGGGGGCGAAGTCAGGGTCATATCCGCCGACCTTATCCACGGCGTCCCGGCGAAACATCACCGCAGGATGATAAAGGGGCACAGTGTTCGCCAGCAGCGAAAACAGGAAATCTCCCCTGCCCTGCAGTTTGCCGGACCAGCTCCCTTCGGCCTTGCCCTGCCGTGAGATGAGCCTCACGCCGGAACCGACCACGGCCACGTCGTCGTCGCTATGCTGCATTGCCGCCATTTGGCGTGCAATGCGCTCGGGCATGCACACGTCGTCGGCGTCCATGCGGGCAACTAACGGGGAATCGATCATCGCCAGGCCCTTGTTCAATGCACCTGTTTGGCCCAGGTCATTATCGAGCGCAACCAGGTCCACACGGGAATCCCCGAACAAAGTCACATCGTCCCGGCTGCCGTCTGTGGAAGCATTGTCGAGCACCAGTAGCCGCAGGTCCGTGTGGCTCTGGCCCAGCACGCTGGCGACCGCCTCTTTCACGAACGGTCGCCCGTTGCGCACCGTCATCAGCACGGTCACCGGAGGCACGTCGCTCATACCAGCTCTGCCCTTATCGACCGCACGTATCGGTCTATCGCCTCGGTCCACGGCGGCAGGGGGGTCAGCCCGGCGTAGCCGAGGTTCAGGCTGGTAAGAACCTCACAGTCGGGCACCGGGGCGACCCTGGGGAAGTGGCCCGAATCCACGTCCTCTACGGCCGTACTCAGGCCCGCCGAAGTCAGTATCCGGCGAACATACTCCACACGAGAAGCAGCGCCCGAGTTGGCCAGGTGAAACAGGCCGACCGCACCCATTTCCACCAGCGCGATGAGCCTGTCGGCCACGTCGCCCGTAAACGTGGGAGAGCCGTGCTTGTCCGAAGCGCTCCTGAGCGCGCCCTCGGCCGCCTGTGCTTCTCGGATGCGCGCCGCCACGAAGTTGCGGGAGTGAGCCGGACTGCCCCCGAAAAGCCAACCCAACCGTAGAACCAGGGTACGGGAACACAGTTCGGCAGCGTAGCGCTCCCCGGCATGCTTGGAGCGAGCGTAGACGGTCTTGAGTACCACCGGGTCGTACTCGTTGTACGGCCGCACCTCGTCGCCGAACAGGCCGCAGGTGCTGATCTGCACCAGCACGGCATCGATCGCTTCGCAGGCGATGGCCAGATTACGCACGCCCCAGGCGTTCACCCGAAACGCCTCTTCCGGGGAACGCTCGCAGGGGTCTACGTGCAGGACAGCGGTGTTAATAACCACGTCGGGCTTTACGGCAACTATGTGTTGGGCGACAGCGACAGCGTCCGTAATGTCCAGGTCGAGCCGGGAAGGCGCGGTCGCCCGCCAGCGTCCGGTGGCCAAGAGAGCGGCGCGTACGTCGGTTGCGAGCATGCCGTCACCACCGGCAATGAGGGCCGTCTTTAATGGCGGCACGGGGGGCGGCATAGCTCTAGCGGTGCTTCAGATCCCAGTCGTAGGGGATGCTCTCGTCGAAGGGGTCCAGTCGGGAAATCTCGTCGGGGTCGTGCGGAACGGTGGCGCAGTTGGCCACTATCGCCGGTTCGTTGCCGACGGCCTTGAACCCGTTATAGACGCCGGTCGGAATGCGCACAAGGTTGTAGTTCTCCCCGCCCAGGTAAATCTCCTGCAACTCGCCCACGGTCGGCGAGCCCTCGCGCTGGTCGTAGAGTGCAAGCTTTACCCTGCCGGAGACGACCGCGTAGTTCTGCACCTGCCTAGTGTGGATGTGCCAGCCCTTAATAACGTCCGGGTAAGCCACCGAAAAGTAGATCTCTCCAAAGGCCTCAAAGTGCGGGTCGGTGACCCTGAGCATGTGCATTATCTTGCCGCGCTCATCGGGAATCTGCTGTAGCGGCGTGACCAGAACTCCGTCGATCATCGCTCTGCCCCAACTCTAGTCTGCGTTACTCGGTTCAACTCGAAACTCCGGGCGCAGCGAGGTAATTGCGATACCACTCGATGGTCTCGGCCAGGCCGTCTTTCAGCGACCGGGTCGCCGACCAGCCCAGTTCCCGTTTTGCCCGGTCGCAGTTCAGGTACTGGGACTCGATCTCATCGCTCGCCTCGCCAAGTATTGTGGGGTTGAGGGACGACGGGCTCATCTCGCCTCGTATGGCATCGACCATCTCCAGCACCGTGACGGGTCGCTCGGGGCTGAAGTTGAAGGCACGACCGGCCGTCACAGACCGGTCGGCAGACGCCAGGGCGAGGTATCCATCGACCACGTCTCGCACGTAAATATAGTCGCGAACGAAGCTCCCATCGCTGCGAATAATCGGCGCATCTCCCGCTATAAGGCTTCTAACTGTGCCGGGAACGATGCGGCTCCAGTTCAGGTCGCCCCCGCCGTACACATTGCCGAACCTGGCAACCGTAATCGGCATGTCGTACGACCCGGCATATGACCGGGCGATCATGTCGGCAGCGGCCTTTGACACCTCGTACGGACAACCAGGCTTTAGCTCCATGTCCTCGGTGTATGGAAGCTCGTCATGGGCACCGTAGGCCTTGTCGCTAGACGCCACCACGACGCTCTCAAGGGACCGACCGTGCAGGCGGCACGCTTCTAACAAGTTGTACGTTCCTCGAATATTGGCCTCGAACGTATCGAGCGGCCAGCGGTCGGCCACCCCGACGATGGCCTGAGCGCCGATATGAAATACGTACTCGGGGTCGTGCTCGACAACCGCCCTTTGCACAGTGGCAAGGTCTTCCAGCGCCCCTGAAACGACGGCTAACCGCGAGGCCGTTCCGGACCTGTACAACTCCGACGCCGGGTCCGGGCTGCGCACCAGCGCCATCACCTCTGCCCCCAGCGACACCAGTTCAGCACAGAGCCACGACCCCACCAGCCCGGTGGCGCCCGTAACAAGAACTCGTTTGCCGTTCCAGTCGCCGTTACCCATTGCTGCCATCTCAGAGCCTGCCATTAGGGCGAGCCCCAGTCGGCCTGGCCCGAACTCCATAGCTCGTTGAGATAGACCATGTCGCGGTAGGTATCGAGGCAGTGCCAGCTGCCCTCGTGCGGGTACATGGAAAGCTGTCCGTCGGCGGCCAGCCGTTCAAGCGGTTCCCGCTCCAGGTCACAACTCTCTTCCTCCGACAGATAGTCGAGGAACGAGCGTTCAAACACGAAGAAGCCGCCGTTTATGTACCCCTCCAGCACGGGCTTCTCGGTCCAGTTCAGAACCTTCCCGTCGCCGTCGGTGCGCACCGAGCCGAACCGCGAGGGCATGTGCACGCCGGTGAACGTGCCTATCTTGCCGCTGGCCTCGTGGTGGCGAATCAGGGCGTCGACATCCACGTTGGCCACGCCGTCCCCGTAGGTCAACATGAATCGCTCGTCGCCATCTAAGTATTTGGCAACTCTGGCAATTCTGGCACCTTTAAGGGACGCTTCGCCGGTGTCGGCCAGGGTGACTGTCCAGTCGTTTTCCGGGCCATCGGGGTGAATGTCGATAGACCCGTCGCCGAGCTTCACCGTGAAATCATTGGCCATGAGCTGGTACTTGAGAAAGTAGTCCTTGATGCTCCGGCCCTTATAGCCGAGGGCCAGCACAAAGTCCTTGTGGCCGTACATGGCGTAGCGACGCATGATGTGCAGCAAAATAGGCATACCGCCCACCTCGATCAGGGGCTTGGGCTTACTCTCGGTCTCGCGGCGGATCCGAGCGCCCTGCCCTCCGCAAAGGATTACCGTTTTCACTTGATCACCACGCCGTCTACTGTGGGCCGACCGCCTTTTAGGACGTTGGGATAACCCCGCTCGGTCAACCGAACGGCCTCGGGGACTGTTCGCTCGAACACGGCCTTGAGTTCGTCGCGAGTCTCCCAGACCTGTTTGAGCGAGCATTCGAACCCGTCTTGTCCGTCCTCAGCCAGTTCAACCGGCCGAACCGGATACTGCAGCATCTCCATCACGCCCTCTATCTTGTGAGTATTTGACGTGAGGGGCAATAAGGGAGCAGGCGCCAAAGCGGCGAATATGCAGCAATGGTACCGGCCACTCACCACCAACGAAGATCGCTGAAGCAACCCGACCAGCATTTCCGGACCTGCTTCCATGCCTACAACAGGCGCTTGGAGACGCGACGCGACCTCTGAGGCCAGTCGTCGCTCACCCCAGGGCCCTGCGAAAAAAACCACCGGCCGACCCGTAACATCACTGGCCAAGACGGCCGCTCGCTCCAGCCTATCGGGGGGGAGGTCCTGCACAGTCTCGCCGAGGAAAAACGCAACAAAACCGGGCTCGATCCCGCGCGAATCCATAAACGAACCGACCGCGTCGTCGTCCGCAGGTTTGGTGAGGAATGCGGCATCGGGAACCACCTCGACGTCTTCGAGCCCTAGTGCTGCCAGTTTGCGTGCGGAAATGGGCTCACGCACCGAAACATAGTCGCAACCCTTGAAGGCGGCCTGCACCCAGCGTCCGAATCCCTCAGACCAGTAGTCGATCGACTGGTTTACAGCCATCACAGGCTTGCCGTAACCCACGGAGGCGGCGTAGATCTCCAATAGCCTCAAGTATGACTCGGGCCTGGTTGCCATGTCTGGCCATTCGTGGATAGTCCCCTCACCGTTCATGATCACGACATCGGCCCATCCGAATCGGTCAAATCCAGGCGTCTCGGTGAGGTCATTGAGGTAGTCGTCCCACCCATCAGGAGAGTCGGGCAGGTCATATTGGTCCTGTTCCCCCGCA
>CAUZIR010000060.1:0-8330 GCA_963579815.1 Dehalococcoidia bacterium | reverse complement strand
CGCCGCGTCCAAGAGACTCGGTGCATCGAACAGGGGAACGGTGCCTGTGCCGCGGACAGATATGGCCTTGAGGTTCTTGCTGCCCATTGCCGCACCGAGACGACCCTTGCCCGCGCCGTGGTTGCGGTCGTTTTTGATCATGGCGTCGGGCAGTTCTGCTTCGCCCGCCTAGCCGATGCAGGCGACGGAGATGTTCTCTTCGTCGCCAAGTTCTAGCTTGATGAGGAGCTCGGTTTCTCGTGTGTCCTGCCCCCACAGGTGAGTGGCGTCGCACAGTTCGACGGTGTCGTCATCGACCCACAGGTAGGTGGGCCTGTCTGATCGGCCGGTGAAGATGATGCCTTCGTGGCCCGCGTGCTTGAACCAGGCCCCCAGAAGCCGTGGCTATGCCCAACAGCGGCCGAGTACGGGGTCATGAGGTGGTGGCTGACGACTGTCCAGTCGCCGGAGTTGACGGCGGGGGTGCCGGTGAGAGGTCCGAGCACGAAGATGAGCGGCATGTCGGAGTCGGTGGCCTTTGCCAGGGCGGGGACCTCTTTTAGCAGGTAGTAGAGGCCCAACCCGACGTCCCCGACGTACCTGCGCAGGATCGATTCGTCGGGTAGCGGTTCACGGATGACGGTCTCTTCGTTCAGATCGACTCGCAGCATGTGCGGCCGATACCCCCAGCGAATGGTCATAGTCTGTCCTGCCTCCTGAATCAAACCCGGTACGAACCAGGCCCATTGAAACGTTCTGGCAAGAACTTCGCAGACCGGCGTGGCGACAAGGTGTTCGCCCACGCTCCACGAGTGCAGACGCGGTGTCGCAGCTAGGTCAGGCGATAGAGCCGGTTTAGAGGCACCTCGGTCACGGCTTCGGACGTGACCGGCTCGCGGTCCACCAGGACCTGGGCGGCGTGACCGTCGATTTCGATGGTCGGGTTCAGGGTGTTATGCAGCATTGCGGCCTTCGTCACTGTTCTCACGTTCGTCACGGGTTTTAAATCCCTGGCCGTATTCAGGCGCTTGGCCAGGCCGCTGTCTATAGACGGACCAGACACAAACAGGGCACTGAGGGCAGCGGGGTTGTTGCCGATGCCGCCGAACATGGGTCCGTACGAGGTGGGCTCAGCTCCTGGCACAGAGGCGTTGCCTTCGCCCATTGGTCCCCAGGCGATGAAGCCTCCTTTCATTACCAGTTCCGGCTTTATGCCGAAGAACGAGGGTTTCCACAGCACGATGTCGGCCATTTTGCCCTTTTCCAGCGAGCCCACGAATTCGGACATACCGTGGGTGATGGCCGGGTTGATGGTGTACTTAGCGATGTACTGGCGAATGCGGTCGTTGTCGTTTTCGGGGTTGGTCGCCCCCCGTTCGGCCTTCATTTTGTGGGCCAATTGCCAGGTACGGGTGATGACTTCGCCGATGCGTCCCATGCCCTGGGAGTCAGAGTTGATTATGGGTATCGCGCCCAGGTCGTGAAGTACGTCTTCAGCGGCCATTGTTCTTTCGCGCAGGCGCTTGTCCAGCGCGTCCATGTCAGACGGGATGTTGAGGTCGAGCATGTGGCAGATCGCGGTCATGGCGAAGTGCTCTTGGTAGGTACCGACCGAGTAGGGGATGGTCGGCGTGGTCGATGACGGGATGATGTTGTTCACCCCGGCCATGGTGAGCAGGTCGGGCGCATGGCCGCCCCCTGCGCCCTCGATGTGGTACGCGTGCACCGCCCGACCATCGATGGCCTCAATGGTGCCGCGCACGTCGGTTGACTCTTGCAGGCCGTCGGTGTGAAGCGCGACCGACACGTCGGCCTGATCTGCCACGTTAAGGCAGGTGTCGATGACGTTGCCGTACGCGCCGGTGTCTTCATGTATTTTGAACCCTGATGCGCCGCCTTCGATGCTCTCTTCCATGGGGAACGGGCTGGTTGCGCTTCCGGTGGCCTGGATGGCGAGGTTGACCGGCAGGCTCTCGAACGCTTCGAACATGCGCTGGAGAATGAAGCGGCCGTTGTCGAAGATTCCGCCGCCGATAAGGGTGGTGAGGCCCGAGGCGAGCGCAGTGTCGACGACCTTGGGGGTGACGAAGTGCACGTGGCTGTCGACACCGCCGGGGGTGGCGATCATGCCCGCGCCGGGGACGATGACCGTATTCGCTCCGATTTCCAGGTCTACCCCGTCCATGATGTCGCTGCTACCGGCCCTGCCGATACCTGCGATGACGCCGTCTTTTACGCCGATGCTGCCCTTGCGCACGCCCAGCACCGGGTCGATGATGACGACTCCGGCAATGAGGTAGTCGAGGTCCGAGGCGCGCGTCTTACGATGCTGCATGAGCATTCCGGCCCGGATGTTGCGCCCCCAGCCCAGTAGCGCCTCTTCGCCGGGTTCAGTGGAGTCGCTTTCCACCTCGGCGAACAGGTCGGTATCGCCCAATCGAATACGGTCTCCTGTAGTAGGGCCATAGGTACTTATGTAGCTGCTGCGTCCTATTTCAAAAGGCATTTGCTCTATTCCTCGTTCCCATAGCCTGCGGCGACCAGTCTGGCCACGGCGTCGTCGATGTCCACGTCGTCGAGCGGGCCGTTAATGAAGCCGTTGAAGCCGTAGACTTCTCGTCGCCCAGCCAGCGCCACCAGGTCGACTTCACGGGTCTCGCCAGGCTCCCAGCGGACGCCAGTGCCCGCCGCCACGTCCAGCCGCATGCCGTAGGCGGCCCTGCGATTAAACGCCAGGTGCTTGTTGGCTTCGAAGAAGTGGTAGTGCGACGTGACGTGCACGAATACCTTTGAGTCGTTCCTTACCCGGATGGTGCGGGCATCTCGGCCCGCGTTTATGGTCAGCGCACCCGCTGCTGGCCTTATCTCGCCTGGCTTTGTCATTGCCCTGGCCCCCTGATTGGCTCGTTGATGACGACCAGCTTGGTGCCGCTATCGAAGCCAGCCTCGATCTTTATGGGAGAGGCCAGCTCGGCGACGCCTTCCATCACGTCGGAGCTTGTGAGCACCCGGCCGCCGAATTCCTGCACCTCGTCATAGCTCTTGCCCGCGCGAGCCTCTTCAAGGATTTCGTCGCATATCAGCGCCACGGCCTCGGGGTGGTTAAGTTTGATGCCCCGGCTCCGCCGCCGCCGAGCCATTTCAGCAACGGTGAAAATGGTGGTTCGCTCAAGTTCTTTGGGGGTAAGTCTCATCGGCTTGCTCCTTATGCTTTACAGAACCGGCCGTTTCACTGAACCGGTAACATCGGATTCCAACATGCCATTAGTCTCGGCCCGACGGGCCGAGACTAGCACGTCGCGATGCGAAAGAGGGAGGAACCGATGCCCAAGCTGCTGGGAGAACTGAGGGACGCCACCACCGGAGACGTTATCGAAGGCAGGGTGCAGGTGATCACGTCACAGGGCGAATTTGCTCACCCGGACGGCGCGTTGTTGAAAGTTGGCACCGGCGAGCCGTTCTTCTACGCAGACGGCCGCTTCGAGGTGGAGGTGCCCGGCGGGTAAACGCGGTTACTAGTCGAACGCGGCACCGAGTATCGGCCCTTCGCGCTGGAGACGGTCGTTCGCGAGGGCAACACGAAAACCATCGACGTGTCGTTGGAACGCTGGTCCAAGCTAGGCGACCAGGGCTGGCACCCCGGCAACAACGCACCTGCACTACGACGAGAAGGAGGGCAGGCCGGACGAGCGACTACGGCTAGGCCCTAGAGTCGAAAACCTTCGCATGACCGCCGTCAACATTTTGAAACGGGGCGCCCTTCAGTACTTCCTGCATTGCGACTCCTGAGTGTTAATTGGGGTGTATTACTAGAAATATGGGCCCTGCGGCACCCCTGCGGCACTAAGGAAGAAAGATCACGACGGACGCGACGGGCGCTCCGGCGGCGTTTTCTTCCAGGGCGACCAGGCCCACCCATAACCTACCAAGTTTCTTTACCGCTGAGTCCGGGTCGGTCGGGTCCAGCGTGAGATCAGTCGTTCCTTGCTCGAAGAAACCCATCCTGATACTTACGGTAATTGTCGCCTTGCCACCCCCGGCACGGGAGTCTTCTACGACCTCGGTGAACGTGGCGGTGGCCCCGGTATTCGGGTCGGGGCTGATGACGGCCTGGTCCAGAGCCAACCTGACGGGTTGGTTTAATGGCACGGTGGTCCTGCCCGATTCGTCGGACTCCAGGGCGGCAGCGAACACTAGGTCCAACCCCTCGCCGGTGGTGGCCTCACGATCAGGCTCCGGCGTAGCGGAGGGGACCGGCGTAGAGGTAGCGCTGGCGAGCGCGGCAGCTATCTGTGCGCGCGCCTGCTCGGCGGCCGCTAGCAGCTCGGCTTCGGTCCGATTGCTCAGGACAGGGGTGAACGCTTCGCTGTCGGCGAGTGTACTTTCTTTCCCCTGGCCGCCGACCAGTGCGACCCGTCCGTCGCCCAGCAACGTACCGGTGAACCGGTAGCGACTGAGCTTCATGGTTCCAACCAGGGTCCAGGTGGCCGAAATGGGGTCGTAGACCTCTATCGAGTCCCGGTTGCCTGTCCCGCCGGCCACGATCACGTTCCCGTCGGGAAGCTCCAGGGCGACGTGTTCGGCGCGGGGGATATTGGTGTCAGCAAAGGTTCCCCAGGTATTGGTCACCGGGTCGTAGATTTCCGAGGTTTGTCGCTTACCCCGACCGCCGACGACTAGCACTCGTCCGTCCGTGAGTAACGTGGCGGTGTGCTGGGACCGGCTTACGTTCATTTGCCCTGCGCTGGACCACGTTTCGGTGGCCGGGTCGAATACCTCGGCGCTACTGAGAAATGGACCGTCCGGGTTGCCGCCTCCGGTTACGAGCACTTTGCCGCCCGTTAGCAGGGTGGCGGTGTGCCAGATACGCTTGTCGCCCATGGGCGGTACGTCTGTCCAGGTGTCGGTGGTGAGGTCGTAAATCTCGACGGTGACTGTTCGCTGTGCCGTCTCATCTGAGCCGCCGACGACCAGTATGCGGCCGTCGTTCAGCTGCACCATTGGCATTTTTTCGCGAGCCTGGTTCATGGGGGCAATCTCGGTCCACTGGCCGGTTGCCGGGTCCCATGTCTCGGCCAGTGCGGTGGCGTTGCGGTCCACCGTGCCGCCACCGGCGACGAGCACCCGGCCGTCGCTGAGGGTGATGGCCGCCGGGTTCACCCGAAACGCATTGAGGGTTCCGGTAAGGGTCCACTCGTTGGTCGTCGGGTCGTAAACCTCGGCGCTGTTCAGGTTCGCGTTATAGGTGGCGGTGTTCCCCAACCCCTGGCCCGCGATGGCCATGATGGTTCCGTCGTGAAGAAGGACCATCGCGTGGCTTTGACGGCCTTCTTTCATGGGGGCGATGGCCTCGAATTTGCCCTGCTGGGGAGAAGAAGGCGAAGAAGAGGATGTGCCCGAGACGGTCTCGTCGGTCGCACCCTGTTCCGGGGTCGACGTGGCAGCGCCGCCGCAGGCAGTGGCTGCGATTGCTGCCGAGACAAGGACGGCAATGAACAAGAGCGAGCGAGAGGGGTTTTTCATGGCGTCAACTCCTCGACAAGGACGTGGGTCCGCGTCCCGACAATTTCCTGAGTTAACGAGGGGTCGGGATTAAGCCGGGCTGTTCTCTTTCTAAACACGGCTGGATGTCATGCCTGACCGGCGGCTAGGATAGCACGCGAAAACCGGGTAGGGGACAGCTATGAACGCAACGCCCGCGTGGCCGGGGTTTCGTAGTTCGACTGGGCCGCGTTTGGCTAAGCAGGGTGCTGGTCCTGATTCCACTCTCGCCGGTAACATACTGACAACAATCCCGAAGGCTAGATGAGGGGACGAGATTAGAGGATGAGATGAGCGGCAAAACAAATAATACGAACTTGGCAATGCACGGCGGCACACCCGTGCGGGATTTGACGACAACGCCCTGGCCCGCATGGCCTCATGTTTCTGCTGAGGAGTGGGAGCAGACTATGGGGCCTGCCCTGAAGGACGTTTACTTCAGCACTGTCGAGTCCGACCCTGGACCCAACGAACCCGGTCCCAAGGCCGCTTCGTTCGCAGAGACGTTCGCCAGGTATTGCGGCGCCCGGTTCGGGTTCATGACTCCCAGCGGCACGACGGCGCTATCCCTCGCCATCCAGGGCGCTTTAGACGGGGATGGCCTGAGCGCTGAAGGCGAGGTAATCGTTCCGGATTACACGTACGTAGCCACGGCGAGCAGCGTCTTGCTTGCTGGCTACTCTGTGGTGTTCGCGGACATTCACCCTGAGAGTTTCACCCTCGACCCGTACTCGCTAGAGGCCGCGATTACGGACCGGACGGTCGCGGTGGTTCCGGTCCATGTTGCCGGGCACCCGGCCGATATGAACGCGATCAATCGCATCGCAAAAAAACATGGCATTAAAGTCATCGAAGACTGTGCCCAGGCCCACGGTGCCGAACTAGACGGCCAGAAAGTTGGTTCATTGGGTGACGTGGGGGCGTTTAGCTTTCAGGCCACCAAGAACCTGACGGTCGGGGAGAGCGGCGCGGTGGTGACGAGCGACGAGGCGATATTCAAAAGGATTCAACGGATTCGCGACATGGGCCGCCAGCCCGACGGTGCACGCTGGGAGTACTCGACGCTGGGGTGGAACTACCGGGTGTCGGACTACCTCGCGGCGGTCCTACAGGTACGCATTAGCGACCTTGATTCTCAGAGCGAACAGCGCAGTGCGAACGCCGCTTACCTGTCTGAACGTCTGCGAGAGATAGAAGGTGTCATCCCTCCTCGGGCCATGCCTGGGGTCACTCGCCACGCGTATCACCTGTTTCCCATCCTGTACCACTCACCGGCATTTGGGGGCCGCAGTCGGGACGAGTTCGTCGAGGCTCTCCGCGCCGAGGGGATTCCCGTTGTGGCCGGGTACGACCCGCTTTCTGAGACGGAGGCGATGACTTCCGCAGCAGCGAACTACCCGGGCCGGGTGACTGTCGCGGACCGTCCAAACCTGGCGAACGTGGCTGCGAACGCCGTGTGGGTAACACAGGACATGCTCATGGCCAAGCGGGAAGACCTGGACGACATTGTCGAGGCCGTGGAGAAGGTTTACCGGGCCTTCAATAGCTAAACGCCCGGCTACGCCAGGGGCTTGTCCAAAAGAACCTCGCGGCCGCCGGTTATTTCGGTTTGGCCGTGGGTAAAAGAGAAGCGGAAACCCAGCCGCTCATACAGAGCGATTGCCTTTGTGTTGCGCTCGTTGGTGTCTAAGGTCACGACGGAGCAGCCTCGCGCTCGGGCCCGGGTCACGGCCATTTCGACCAGCCGGGCCCCCAGGCCCAGGCGTCTGCTTCCCGCGAACACGAAAAGGTCTTCCAGATTCGCCTCTTCGCCCTGAGACCAGATAGACCGCCGGTACCGCTGCTGTAAAAAGGCCAGACAACCACCGACGGGGTCGAGGGCAACAAAGTAGTCGGTGTTGGGGTCGTCCAGGAGTTCCTCAATGCGCTCAAGAAACTCGGCCTCCGATGGCGCTTGCTCGCCCAACTCCTGGCGCAATGCCGTTGCCATAGCCGCCAAACACGGGGCGTCTGCAGGCTCGGCCAGGCGAACGCTGAATTCGGTTTCCATCGGTCCTTTCTGACTCCCACTCTGACCTCGACCAGATGCGAAAGGGCCATGCAGGGCCGCTATCGGTCGCCGAATTCTACA
The DNA here is from genome assembly GCA_963579815.1 of Dehalococcoidia bacterium. GTDB lineage: Bacteria > Chloroflexota > Dehalococcoidia > Lucifugimonadales > UBA2962 > CAUZIR01. The sequence continues at coordinate 679 of CAUZIR010000060.1, read as the reverse complement.
TAAGTTGGTGAGGCGGATCGCTCCGGGGGTCGCCCAGAGGCCCATATTGCACGGTAAATGCGCCAAAACTTCACGCAGTTTGAGCGAAGTTTGACCCGGTAGCAATGCGTTTAGAGCTTTTAGTGAACAGGCATCAAATTGTTTCTAAAAAAGTTTTTAAGCCGTCGCTGACCCTGAGGTCAAAGCTCCTAGTCGGCCCGGTCATCATCGTGGTGGTCATTGGCATTTTGGCCGGATATGCGGCCATTTCGCTCGATATTCAGTCGGACAACGCCTCGGTGGTCGGCCTCGTCGGCCGCCAACGCATGCTGATTGAGAGACTGCCCAAGGAGCATTTCCTGGCTGCCGAGGGATTCCAGACCGGATACGACGAGTCCGCCCGTGTACTCGACGAATCGTTCACTGCGCTACTGGATGGGGGAACCATCCGGACAGAGGTCGGATCGGCCGGTCTTACCCGGATTGACGCCCTGCCACCGGGGCTGGCAAGAGATTTGATTGCTCTAGCGTCGGAGCGCTCGTCAGAGCACATCAACGAGATGAATCAGATTTTGGACTCTGATCGCTCCGAAGATGAGGCCGAAATCGCCGTGTTTGAGGCTCACGCGTGGTTCGATCTGGGCGGAACCGTCAATTTACTCGACTCGGCGGTTGTGGAGTTAGGCAAGAACTCTGAAGC
>CAUZIR010000059.1:0-8347 GCA_963579815.1 Dehalococcoidia bacterium | reverse complement strand
CGGCCTCAACTCTTCGAGCAGATCAACACGGCCGTGACAATTCCCGACTGGCTCATCCTGCAACTAACCGGGGAACTGGCATCTGAGCCGACACTCGCCGGAGAGGCCGGGCTTTTAGACGTAAGAACTCGACAGTGGGCAACGGCGCTCATGGCCAGGCTGGGACTGCCTTTGGACAGCACCGTGCCGCTGATAGACGCCGGGAACACCGTTGGATTGGTCACGGGCAAAGCAGCGCAGGCGACAGGGCTGCCCGTCGGGACGCTCGTAAGCTCGGCCGGGGCAGACACCCAGTGTGCGGCGCTCGGCCTTGGCGTGACCGAGCCCGGACAGGTGGCGATCGTGGCGGGGTGGAGCGCGCCCGTGCAACAGGTGACCGAGTCCCCGGCGCCAACCCTGAGCAAAGCGACCTGGTTCGGGTGCCACCTCACCGAAAACAGGTGGGTTGCCGAGAGCAGCGCCGGGGACACCGGCCGGGCCTATTCATGGATCTCCGAAATCACCGGTCACTCGTTCGACGAACTGCAGGCGCTAGCCGAGTCGGTCGAGCTAGGCTCCGAGGGCACAACGGCTGTACTGGGGCCGCAGAGAATGGACATGTCGTCGGTCGGCCTGCGAACGGGAGGATTGCTGTTTCCGGTGCCGATGACGATGAACGAGCGCGGCCCCGGCCACCTCGCACGGGCCGGGTTGGAATCGGCCGCATACTCCATCAAGGCCAACCTCATGCAGCTCAACGAGGTCACCGAACGGGCGCCCCTCACAATCTCTCTCGGCGCCGGTATGGCCCAGAGCAGCCTGTTTTGCGACATTCTTGCAAACGTCCTCGACGCCGATATACTGGTCCTCGGCCACAGGAGCGCCAGTGCGGCGGGCGGCTTCGTCTGCGCCATGACGGCCCTTGGAGCATACGACTCGCTTTCGCAGGGTGCCGGGCGGTGGTTCCAGGAGATGACCCGAATCTCCCCCAGTGCGCTTGTTGCCTCCGAGTACGAAGACCATTACGACCGCTGGTTGGAGGCCTCTTCGGCGCTCTCGGCGCTACAGCTCTAGGTCGGCCGAGTTCGAAAATCGAGGTGCAAGCAACCATATATGTGTGAACCAGCGTGACGGACAGCTACGTAATAGAGCGAGCGGCGATCGCCGCCACGGCCAGGGAGATGGACCGGCTCGGACTCGTGTCAGGCTCCAGCGGCAACGTCAGCATGCGTCTCGCCGAACGCGGGCTCATGGCCATCACGCCTATGGGCGTGCCATACACAGAGCTAGCAGATTCGGACGTAGTCGTGGTGGATTCCGAACTGGAGCCAGTAGAAGGCGACCTGGCACCGTCGTCCGAATCGCTGCTGCACCTCGGCATCTACGCCCGCAGGCCCGACGCCGGGGCGGTTATTCACACCCACTCTGTGTTTTCATCGGTGGCGGCCGTGACCGGCCGGGCAATACCCCCGATAGTGGACGAAATGGTGGTGTACGTCGGGGGTGATATTCGCGTCTCAGCGTACGCGTTCCCCGGCTCCGAAGACCTGGCCGAAAAAGTCTGCGCAGCCCTGCAAGACCGCAGCGCGGCAATAATCCGCAACCACGGAGCGGTAGGGGTGGGACGCACACTGAAAGAGGCGTTGAGGGTCTGCTCGCTCATTGAGCGCGTGGCAAAAATACACGCCTACGCCTCGATCACCGGCGAGGTGGGCGAGCTACCCGCCGACGTCGTCGAGTGCGAACAAGCCATATACAAAATGCGAACTGGTGCGAGCTAAATTGAGCGCGCTGCGCGCGGAGCCGTGATGAGCGGTAACGCGAAGAACCCTAGAACGTACGAAATAAGAGGAGAAGAAGCGAATGGTGAGCGTACCGGCATTCCTACTGAGAAGGCTCTACGTTAAGGGCAGCCTGACGGGCGACGAAAACGGGTTCTCGTTCCATTTGAAGAACGGCCTGGGCTCTGGCTACGCCTACAAGCTGTGGCCCCTAACGCTGGACGGCGACGAAATAGCCATAGAGGCCAGCTCCTTCATGCAAGGTGGGGAGCGCACCAGCTTCTCCGAGGTGTCGAAGGAAAAGACCTTCACCCTGGCAATGAATACGGACATCGAGATAAGCGTGGACGGTGTCGCGCTGCCGGAAGGGCCCCACAAAATTGGTATGGGGTTCGACGTGCCCGGCCTCGGCACCCTGCGTTTCGATTTCAAAGACGAGGCTTAAGGTGCCTGAAAGGCACCGACGAACTAGGCCCGGCCAAGCGGAGCAGCGATGAGGCGGAAAGCCGAAGAGCCCAAGCGCGAACGGAGTGAGCGGGGTTGATCCGAATAGCGGTCACCGGCTCTTCCGGGTATGTCGGCTCCAACCTGATACGGCGCATCGCATCGGCGGACTGGGTCGAGGCGATACTGGCTGTGGACATAAGGCCGCCCTCGCAGCCCTACCCGGCAAACGTCTCGCACGTAACGCACGATGTACGCGCCAGCCTGGACTCCCTGTTTACCGAATTCGCCCCGGACGCCGTCGTTCATCTGGCATTTGTGCTGGAGCCCGGCAGAGACAGGTCGACCATCCGAGACGTGGACCTGAACGGCACGGCGAACGCACTGTCGGCCACGGTCGCCTCCGGGGCCAGGCACTTCCTCTACTTCAGCAGCACCACCATCTACGGGCCACACCCGGACAACCCGGAGTGGTTGACCGAGGACTCCCCTCCCCGTCCGCTGACCGGGTTCCAGTACGCGGTGGACAAGCTGGATGCCGAGCAGCTTATTTCAAAATTCTCTGCATCCCACCCAGAGGTAAGCGTCGGGGTGCTCAGGGGCTGCCCGGTCATGGGTCCGACGGCCGACAACTTCGTGTCCCGTGCGTTTGCCAAGCGGGTGCTGGTTGGCGTGTGGGGTTACGACCCTCCCATGCAGCTCCTGCACGAAGATGACCTCATGGATGTGCTGGAGATGAGTCTGCGTGAGCGCGTATCGGGCACTTACAACATTGCCGGTGAAGGCCTCCTGCACTGGCGCGAGATGGCCGGGCTCCTGGGCAGGTCGGTGGTCAGCCTGCCCGCCCCGTTGCTATACACGATCGCCGAGGCTAGCTGGGCGCTGAGGCTGCAATCCGAGGCACCGGCAGCCGGTCTCGCGTTCATTCAGCACCGGTGGACGGCCAGCACGGAAAAGATTAAGGCCGACCTCAACGTCCGGTTCGCTCACACCTCTACCGACGCCTGGGTGGCCTACGCCGAGAGGCTCGGCCGCCGAAATGCCCGGGCCACGCCGTCACCTTGAGCACTCGACCTGTAGTCATCGACACCGACCCGGGCACGGACGACGCCCTGGCCATAGCCATTGCGCTACAGTCCTCCGAGTTGGAAGTCCTGGGCCTGACCACGGTGGCCGGGAACGTCTCACTAACCGATGCCACCCGCAATGCGCTCTCTGTACTGCAGGCCCTGGACAGAACGGACATCGGCGTTTGGGAAGGTGCCGATGGACCGGCCGAGGGAATTCCCAGGTACGCCTACCACTTCCACGGCGAAACGGGCCTGACGGTCGACCTCGGTACGCCGGTCGCATCTCCCGAACCTAGTCCGGCGGTCGACTTCATCGTCGAGACGGCCCGCAAGGCCACGGGGGCGCTGGAGATCATCGCTCTCGGCCCGCTCACGAATATCGCGGCTGCAATTGACGCCGATCCGGAGCTCCCGACGCTGATACGCCGCATATGGGTCATGGGTGGGGCGTTCGATTGCCCTGGCAATGTGACACCTCACGCCGAGTTCAATTTTTACTGCGACCCAGCAGCCGCCGATCGTGTTCTGAATGGCGACATCCCGGCCACCGTCATCGGGTTGGATGTCTGCGACCGGGTCCAGGTCGGGCCGGACGCGAGCGGGTTGGCGCGAGGCGAATCACCCGCTGCCAGGCTCTCGACCAGTCTTTTGGACGCCTGGCTTCTCTCCCACCGGGGCGAGCGATTTTCTATGTGCGACCCCCTGGCCGTGGCGGTGGCGCTGGACCCGGAGTTAACGACGCTGAGGACGGGGAGGGTGAGTGTGACGAAGCCGGGCGACGAACGTGGTCGCAGCACTTTTAGTGAGGGCAATAGGGGCGTTGATGTGGCGTTTGACGTGAACGTTGTCGGTGCGCTGGCGGTTATCGAACGTCACGGGTTCGGCGGCGACTGACAAAGGCGGTTAAAATGGCTGGGAGGAACCTTGTCGAACCCGACAATTTGGGTTTGACTGGGGTCCTCACCGCCGGTATCATGGGAGCGACGTTGTTGACCGAGTTGGTCAACAATTACTGCTTGAATTAACTATTGCCGGCGCCCGACGATGGGCGCCGTCGTGACGTAAGGGCATTAGACGCCCACAACATGAACGGAGGCAGTATGGCACCCGAACCCCGAGTTCTTTCCCGCACTTCAGAGATTGAGTCCGACTACCGGTGGGGCTTCGTCACCGACATCGACACCGAGACCCTGCCCAAGGGCCTTTCTGAAGACACTGTTCGCTTCATTTCAGCGAAGAAGCAGGAGCCAGCGTTCTTGCTCGAGTGGCGACTGAAGGCGTACAGGCACTTCGTCAAGCTGCTTAAGGAAGATCGTGAGCCCACCTGGGCCATGATCGATCACCCGAAGATCGACTTCCAGGACATCCACTACTACTCCGCTCCTGGCTCGAAAGACCAGCCGAAAAGCCTGGACGAAGTAGACCCGGAGCTGTTGGAGGCGTTCGAAAAGCTGGGCATCCCCCTGAACGAACGCGCGAAACTTGCCGGGGTAGTGGCAGAACCGGGCTCTGAGGTAGCGGTCGACGCCGTCTTCGACTCCGTCTCGGTCGCGACGACCTACAAAGACAGGCTCGAAGACGCAGGTGTCATCTTCTGCTCGGTCAGCGAGGCCGTGCAAAAGCACCCCGAGCTGATCGAGAAGTACCTCGGGTCGGTGGTGCCATACACCGACAACTTCTACGCCGCGCTCAACGCCGCCGTCTTCAGCGACGGCTCGTTCGTGTACGTGCCCAAGGGCGTGCGCTGCCCCATCGAGTTGATGACCTACTTCCGCATTAACACCGAGGAGTCCGGGCAGTTCGAGCGCACCCTCATAATCGCTGAAGAGGGCAGCTACGTCAGCTATCTCGAGGGCTGCACCGCTCCCATAAGAAAGACCACCCAGCTTCACGCCGCCGTGGTCGAACTGGTGGCACTGGACGACGCCGAGATCAAGTACTCGACGCTGCAAAACTGGTACCCCGGCGACAAGGATGGAAACGGCGGCATCTACAACTTCGTCACCAAGAGGGGCAATGCCCTCGGCGACCGCTCGAAAATATCCTGGACGCAGGTAGAGACGGGCTCTGCCATTACCTGGAAATATCCGTCGGTGATTTTGCAAGGGAACGACTCGATCGGCGAGTTCTACTCGGTCGCACTGGTGGCCAACTATCAGCAGGCCGACACCGGCACCAAGATGATTCACATCGGCAAGAACACCAAGTCAACCATCGTGGCCAAGGGCATCTCGGCCGGACACGGCCAGAACACCTACCGGGGCATGGTGCAGATAATGCCCACAGCGGACAACGCCACGAACTTCACCCAGTGCGACTCCCTGCTCGTCGGCGACAAGTGCGGCGCACACACCGTTCCATACATCGAGGTGCGCAACCCGACGGCCCGAATGGAACACGAGGCCTCCACCTCGAAAGTGAGCGACGAAAAACTCTTTTACTTGATGCAGCGCGGCATCTCTGAAGAAGAAGCGCGTTACATGATCATCAACGGATTCTGCCGGGGCATATTCAAGGAACTCCCCTTCGAGTTCGCCATGGAGGCCTCCCAACTATTAAAAGTCAGCCTGGAAGGCGCGGTCGGATAGCGCCTCAGCGAGGAACGATGCTTGAAATTAGAGACCTGCACGCTTCGGTCGCCAGCAATGGCGTCGAGATATTGCGGGGCCTGGACCTGGCCGTTGGCACAGGCGAGGTACACGCCATCATGGGCCCGAACGGCAGCGGCAAGTCGACGCTGGCCAACGTAATTGCGGGCCGTCCCGACTACACCGTCACGTCCGGCTCGGTCTTCCTCGACGGCGAAGACCTGCTGAAAAAAACACCCGACCTGCGTGCGCTGGCCGGCGTCTTCCTGGCGTTCCAGTACCCCATGGAGCTGCCGGGCGTTCGCACCTGGCAGTTCCTCAAGGCCGCCGTGGACGCTAAACGCCGTGCGGCTGGTGAAAAGGACCTTTCCGCCAGAGACTTCGACAAGTTCTTCAAAAAGACGGTGAGCGATATGGGCATGAGCCCTGAGCTAATGAAGCGCTCGGTCAACGAGGGGTTCTCAGGCGGCGAGAAAAAGCGGTCCGAGATGGTGCAACTGCTCATGCTCGACCCGAAGCTGGCCGTACTAGATGAGACCGACTCCGGCCTGGACATCGACGCGCTCAAGACGGTCGCACAGGGCGTCAACAATCACCGCAAGAGCACGAACGCAGTGGTGCTGGTTACCCACTACCAGCGCCTGCTCAACTACATTGAGCCTGACCGGGTGCATGTGCTCATGGACGGGCGCATCGTGCGATCAGGGGGCCCTGAACTGGCCAAAGAGCTAGAGGCCAAGGGCTACGACTGGGTAAGGGAAGAGGCCGCCGAGCCCGCCGTAACGGCCGGATAATGGCAACCGAAGCCACGATAACGCAGCAGTATGCCGCCTACTTCGCCCAGCACGAGGCGCTACAGGCTGCCCGCCCAATGTCCGGGCGCCCTCGCTTGGCGAAGCTACGAATCGAGGGCATCGACGCGCTCCGACTCCTAGGCTTCCCCACTGCCAGCAGAGGCAACGAAGACTGGCGCTTCACCTCGGTCGCGCCCATCGCAAACACCGTTTTCGAACATCTAACTGATGACGTAGATGCGAGCCTCCAGCTATCAGACGTCCAGAGCCTGGCGCCCTGGGACTCGTCGTGGGCCACGCTGGTGTTCGTCGACGGCCGTTACGCGCCCGGTCTCTCCAAGCCCGTCACTTCCCAGGGCCTTTTGGCGACGAACCTGCGCTCCCCGCAAGCTGCCGAACAGGCGCTTGTTGACACGGCGATTGGCCGCACCGCGCTTCCCGACTCGGGCGGCTTCGTCGCGGCCAACACCGCCTTCATCGACGACGGGGCGGTAGTGGTCACCTCTCCTAATTCGGGTCCGGTGGACACCGTGCATCTCGTCTTCGTGACCACTGACAACTCCACGTCACAAGTGACGTATCCCCGAGCATTGGTAATCGCAGGTGCGAACACTGAACTCACCTTGCTGGAGAGCTACGTGGGCATGGGCGAAGGAAGCTACTTCACCAACGCCGTGACGGAGATCGTGCTCGAAGACGGTGCCCGCATCAGCCACAATCGCTACTTGCACGAGAGCCCGGAGGCGTTCCATATCGGTTCGACCAGGGTTGCTCAGGGGCGGAACTCGTCTTTCAAAACGACGTCGTTCTCCCGGGGCTGCAGGGTGGGCAGAAACGACCTGCGGGTCTCCCTCGACGAGCCGGGCGCCGAGTGCAACTTGCGGGGCCTGTACTTCACCGACGGCCGACAGCACATCGACAACCACATAAACGTCGACCATGCCTCCGAGCAGACCGCCAGCGCCCAGTACTTCAAGGGCATACTGGCCGACAAGTCACGGGCCGTGTTCAGCGGCACAACGCTGATCCGGCAGGACTCACAGAAGTCCACCGCCACCCAGGGCGACAAGAACCTGCTCCTGTCGGAGGGGGCCAGGGTGAACACCAAACCCAGCCTGATCATTTACGCCGACGACGTGCAGGCGGCTCACGGCGCAACGGCCGGGGCGATTCCCGAAGACCAAGTTTTCTACATGCTGGCCCGCGGCATTGACATGGAAGTCGCCACTTCACTGCTCATAAAAGGGTTCGCCAACGAGGTTATCGACTCTATTGGGCTCGATGGGTTCAGAGAGTACCTGGAAAGCTACTTCGAGAAGTCCGTGCCTCGCTACCGGTTCCAGGGGTTCGGCAAGGCTCGCGCCTTCGGCGGCCCCGCCGAACGGGTAGCTTGATGAGGCTCCGGATTTCGCTCAATTTGAGGAGCGCCGGGCGATGACCTCGGGACTGGACGACCTGTATCAGGATGTGGTCATGGACCACGGCGGCAATCCGCGCAACATGAACAAGGTGGACGGGGCCCAGCGCTCGGCGCACGGCTTCAACCCGTTCTGCGGAGACATCGTCGACCTGGAAATCAGGATCGACGGCGACTCAATAGCCGATGTCGGGTTCACGGGAAAGGGCTGCGCCATCTCCCGTGCGTCGGCCTCGCTCATGACCGAGGCCGTCATGGAGCACTCGACGGATGA
>CAUZIR010000058.1:0-8378 GCA_963579815.1 Dehalococcoidia bacterium | reverse complement strand
ACCTCTATGGCCGCCCGGTTTATCGTCAGTCCTACATCCCCTGCGGCCGCCATCTCGGCGAGGCCCGATGCCAGCCCGCCCTCGGTGGGGTCGTGCATGCCGTGCACGTTCACGGCCCGGCGTGCTACTTCAGCGGCTCGCCGCACGCTTATGCCCGGCGTGAACAGCATCTGCTTTGCAGTTTCAATTGACGCTGCATCTAAGCCCGAATCCAGTAGCTGCGCTTCGGCTTCCCGCGCCAAAAGCGCGGTGCCTTCGATGGCGATTCCCCCGGTCAGGACGATGGCGTCGCCTGGCTCAATGCCGGACGTCAGCACCACGTCGTCCTTGTCCACCTCGCCCAGCAGCACGCCCACGGCGATGGGTCGTGGCAGGCCGACGGTAACTTCCGTGTGGCCGCCGACCAGCGTGATGTTGTGCTCTGCGGCGGCAGTCGTAAGCTGCTGGAAAATCTCCTCGACCTGCTTGTCCTCGGTGCCTTCAGGCAGCAGCAGCGTTGCCATCAGCCACTTTGGCGTGGCGCCCATCACCGCAAGGTCATTGCAGTTGACCTGCACGAGGTACCAGCCAATCAGGCCGCTGGCGAAGGTTATCGGGTCGGTCTTAGCCGCCAGGTATCGGTCGCCGAAGTCGATCAGCGCCGCGTCCTCTCCGACCTTCGGCCCCAGCGCCACCCTGGGGTCGTTCGCAGGGACGTCCTTCAGCAGCCTGTCCAGCAGTTCGGGCGGTAGCTTTCCGGCCTTGAGCTTCATGTGGTGCCTTGAATGGGGATCATCTAGTCCGTCCCGCCGCAGGGGGCTCACGCCAGTGTTGGGCAATCGGGCCGGTTTGTCACGACCCCTGAGAGGCGTCCGCACATCACGTACGATTGACCGGACATGATCAAGGCCATCTTCTTCGACCTCTACGGCACGCTAGCAGGCTTCAACCCGTCCCGGTTCGAAATCCAGTCCAAGGCCGCGGCAGACTTCGGCATTACGCTCACGCAGGAAGGCGTCCTGCGCGGGTACGCCGCCGCCGACGCCTTCATGGCCGGCCAGAACCTCAGCGAGCCGCTGCGCACGCTAAACGACGAAGGCAAGGCGACGTTCTTCGCCGAGTACGAGCGCAAGGTCCTGCTCGGCTCCGGCGTCGAGGTCGATAGCGAGACCGCCGGGGCCGTCTGGCGACGAGTGCGGCAGGTCCCGTACGAGATGACGACCTACTCCGACGTTGCCCCCACGCTCACAGCACTGCGTGGGAACGGGTTGGCGCTGGGCGTCATCTCCAATATGAATCGCAACGGCGAGGCTTTGGCCAAAGACCTGGGCCTGACGGGCCTCGTCGACTTCGTGGTGACGTCGCTGGAAGTAGGTGCCGAGAAGCCATACCCGCCCATTTTCAACGCGGCGCTCGCCAGGGCCAGCGTAGAGGCGGACGAAGCCGTACACGTGGGCGACCAGCTAAGTTCCGACATAGACGGTGCCAGGTCCGTTGGCATCCACCCGGTGCTCATCGACCGCGACGGCAACCACCCCGGTTACTGCGATGCTCCTCGCATAACCGGGCTTGACCAGTTGGCCGACGTTTTCGAAGCGCTCTAGGCCAGCGCCGCGGCGCGTTCGGCGATCTGGCGCCGGAACTCTGCCAGCCCCTCGATCACCCTCATCAGCCTGACTTCCCAGCCCTCTTCCTCGTCGTCGTCATCGTCCAGCGCCATCCGCACCTGGGTGTTGCCGACCTCGGCGTCCGACCCCAGGTGCCTCTGTAGTGGCGTCTTTGCGCCCCCCGTCTCCGATGTCAGTTGCAGAACCAGCATTTCGTCGCTGAGGGTCACCGCGACTATGCCCGCACCTGCGGCCGCCACTCGTACCCGCACTGTGAACAGCAAGTTCTGCACCTGCCACGGCGCGGGGCCGAACCGGTCCCTCAGTTCGCCGGCTACCAGGTCAACCTGCTCGGAACTTCTCGCCTCGACCAGTCGGCGGTACAGGTCGATCCGGGTGGGCAAGTCGGCAACGTAGCCTTCGGGGATGCTCGCCGGTATGCCCAGGTCCACGGAAATGGGGCCGGTCGGTTCGTCGCCGAGCGCCGTCGATTGGGCGTTTTCTGGCTCGCCTTCACCCTGGTCCCCGCTGGCCTCGCCGGTGCCGTTTGCACTCGCCATCTGCGCCCGCACCTGCTCTGTGGCCTCGGCGAGCATCTTGGCGTACAGGTCGAACCCGACCGCGTGAATGTGCCCGCTCTGCTGCGAGCCCAAAATGTTGCCCGCCCCGCGAATCTCCAGGTCGGCCATGGCTATGCGGAACCCCGCTCCCAGTTCGGTGGCGGCCAGCATGGTCTTTAGGCGCTTCTCGGCAGTCTCGGTCAGGGCGCGGGCAGGCGGGATAAGCAGGTAAGAGTAGGCCCGTTTGGCACCTCGCCCGACGCGGCCCCTCAGCTGGTAAAGCTGTGCCAGGCCAAACGAATCGGCCCGATTGACGATGAGCGTGTTCACGTTCGGTATGTCCAGTCCGGACTCGATGATAGTCGTACACACCAGCACGTCCATCTCGGCCCGGGCGAAGGCCATCATGGAACGCTCCAGTTTACCCTCCGGCATTTGGCCGTGCGCCACCCCGACCGTCGCCTCAGGCACGATGCTGTGCAGGTAGAGCGCAATGTGGTCAATGTTGTGCACCCGGTTGTGCAGGAAATACACCTGCCCCTGCCGGTCTATCTCTCTCAGTATCGCCTCACGAATAAGAGAATCTGAGAACTCCGAAACGTAAGTCTTAATCGGCAGCCTTTCTTCGGGTGCCGTCATGATGGTGCTCATGTCCCGCACCCCCGCCATGGCCATGTGCAGCGTTCGCGGTATCGGAGTCGCCGTCAGAGTAAGGACGTCCACCTCGCTGCTCATCTGCTTGAGGCGCTCCTTGTGCCCCACGCCGAAGCGCTGTTCTTCGTCCACCACCACCAGTCCCAGGTCGGCGAAGCGTATGTCGCTCTGTACCAGCCGGTGCGTGCCTATGCAAATGTCGATCTCGCCCGACGCAAGGTCCTCTACTATCTGTTTCTGGTCGGCATCGGTACGGAACCGGCTGAGCACGTCCACCCGAACGGGGTAGGCTGCCAGGCGTTGGGAGAAAGTCGCGTAGTGCTGCTGAGCCAGGACCGTAGTCGGCACCAGCACCGCAACCTGCTTGCCATCCATTACCGCCTTGAACGCGGCCCGCAGGGCGATCTCGGTCTTGCCAAAGCCGACGTCACCACACACCAGGCGGTCCATGGGACGCAACCGTTCCATATCCCCCTTGACCTCCGCGATCGTGTTTATCTGGTCCTCGGTCTCCTCAAACGGAAACGAGTCTTCCAACTGAAGCTGCCATGGCGTGTCGGTGGCGAAAGCGTGCCCCTCTACAGCCTCCCTCCTGGCGTACAGGCCGAGCAGTTCGGAGGCCATCTCCTTGGTTGACTCCTCGACGCGCTGTTTGGTGCGCTGCCACTCTTGCGAGCCCAGTCGCGTCAGGTTGGGCGTCCTGTCCATCGGCGCAACGTATGGAGTAATCCTGTCGAGGTGGTCCATCGGCACGAATAGCCGGTCCTCCACCGAATATTCCAGGATCAAATATTCAGCTTCTGGCCCTTCACCTTCGGGCTGGCCCGTGCCCAGAAAGCGGCCTATGCCGTGTTCTATGTGCACCACGTAATCGCCGGGGTTTAGCTGGCCAAGCAGGTTGTCGCGACGCTGTTGCACCCGTCGTCTGCCTGCTCTGCGCCTCTTGGCCACGCCGAAAATCTCCGCGTCGCTGAACAGGGCCAGCCGGTTTTTGCCGGAGTTGAGCGCGAACCCTGCAGACAGACCAGCACCTGTGGACGGCAAAATAGTGATCGAGCCCGGCTTGGGAAGCGCCGTCAGGTCGTCCATCAGGCTCGCCGGCACCCCGGCCTCGTCGAAGACCTCGACCAGGCGTTTCGGTAGCGACGTTACGGCGACGACTGTCGCCGATTTCTCTGCCAGGTCAGCGGCGTGGGCCCAGAAGCGGTCCAGGTTGCCGAAAAAGCCCTGTCCCGAAGTCACAGGCAGGGCGTAAACGTCTCGTTGACTGAGTTCGTCGGCTCCCCAGGGCAGCAGGTCCAGCCGCGACTTGCGGCCAGTGAGTTCTCCTTCCATCTCCGGCCAGGTGGAGTGGGACGAAGGGAAGTTTTTGGGTAGCTCGCCCCGGCCCTCTTTAACCTTTCGCAGTTCGATTGTGCGCTCGTCCGACTCCTCGGCTGCCCGCACTACCTCGTCCGGGCGAAGCACGACGATAAGGCCGTCTTTTGGCACGAAGTCGAGCAGCGAGCCGTCGTTGAATATGCCAGCGTAGTAGTTAACCTCATCCACGTCGTAGCCGTCGAGCAGCCTGTCTAGCTCAACTTCAACTCGTTCGCGATCGTCTGCCGACAGGCTTGAGGTATCTATACCGCCAATGGTCCTGGCAGCGGTGGCGGGGTCGAAAAAGCCAGGCAGAGTTTCGGCCGCCGGGGGGATGTCGAAGGACTCGATCATCCCGGTAGAGCGCTGTGTTACCGGGTCGAATTCTCTTATGGAATCGACCTCGTCGCCCCATAGCTCAATGCGTACGGGCGAGTCCGCGCCAATGGGGAACACATCCAAGATGCCCCCCCTTCGACCCACCGTTCCCGGCGTATCCACGGTCGGCCGATGGGTGTATCCCATTCTCCGCCACCTGTGGGCCAGGTCGTCGATGTCGATCTGATCGCCTCGCGAAAGTACCTGAGAGGCCGTCTCGAACGCCGAGAATGAAGCGGTCTTTTGCGTGATCGCCGAAATGGAAGCGACTACGAATGGCGGTCCGTCCGCCTCATCGTCATCGCCAGCGGCCAGCAAGTAAGAGAGAGTCGAAAGGCGCTGGTGGGTGGTTACGGTGTCAGAGGCCAAGCGCTCAAAAGGCAGAGCCTCTGCCTCTGGGAACAAACGGGCGTGGGGCGCACCCCACAGGGCGATCTGCTCAGTCAGCCGCCTGGCCTCTTCCGGACGCGGCGTCACCAGCAGAATCGGCCGAGCCAGCTCGCGCCAGAGCGAGGCAAGCACGACCGGCGTCGCCTCCTCCAGTACCTGCAAACGCCCGCCGGTACCGCGAATACGCAGGTCCTTGACGAGCCTCTGAAACTCAGGGACCGAAGCGACCAGTTTTCCTAGTAATTCAATGCCCATAGACGGTGTACGGGTTGACCGGTCCCGACCAGCCCATGTGGCGCGCGCCACTGCAAAAGCGGCAACGCCAAACGGGCTAGCGGAAGCCCGCCAGCCTATTTCACGATTTTATCACCCGGCGGTTGCCTGGCGGTGCTAAAATCCCGGCCACACCCTGCCTGAGTGCCGGTGAGAGGAACACAAAAACATGGCTACCGATATAAGAATCGTTGATCTCCAGAGCGACACGAGAACCAAGCCCACGCCCGAGATGCGGCGGGCAATGGCCGAGGCCGAAGTGGGGGACGAGGGCTACGGAGACGACCCCACACTGAACCGGCTGGAAGCGATGGCCGCCGAGATGCTCGGTACAGAGGCCGCGATCTTGGTGAGCAGCGGCAGCATGGGCAACCTGGTCGCTGCCCTGAACTTCTGCGCCCGAGGCGACCAGATGATCCTTGGCCACCGTGCGCACACGCTGATCGCTGAAATGGGTAGCTCCGCTGCTCACGGGGGCATCGTCTACCGAACAGTGCCGTCAAACGAACGAGGCATGATGGATCTAGACGCGGTGGACCTGCTACTCCATCCCAGGGACGAGCCGCAGCCCCACACCGGCCTTATCGAAATGGAGAACACCCACGGATCCACCGGAGGCCGCGTCATCTCGGCCGAGGAAACTAGGGCCGTCGTCGACCTGGCCCACCGCAACGATGTCCCGGTACACATAGACGGTGCTCGCTTCTTCAACGCCGTAACTGCAACGGGAGCGACCCCCAAAGAGCTGTCGGGAGGCGTCGACACCATAACGTTCTGCCTCTCAAAGGGGTTGTCCGCGCCGTTCGGTTCCATGCTGTGCGGCACGCGAGAAGACATGGCTCGGGCCAGGGTCATCAAAAAGTCCCTGGGTGGGGGTTTGAGACAGTCCGGAATAATGGCCGCCGCCGGAATAGTCGCGCTAAATACCATGATTGACCGCCTTGCAGACGATCACGAGAACGCATCCACACTCGCCAAAGGCCTTGCACGGCTGCCCGGCGTGGTACTCAACCCGGAAGACGTCGAGACCAACCAGGTCTATTTTGGAGTCACCTTCGACGATCAGGACGAGGTCAACCGGGTCCTGACAGAGCGCGGCGTACAGGGCCTCATCCTCGACGAGGGCTGGCGCTTCGTGACGCACTCCGGGGTAGACGCCGACGACATTGAGTACGCCCTCGGGGTTATTGGAGAGACGTTCTCTGAGTTTGCCTAGTCGCTAAGCGAATCGGTCCGGCGTGAATTCGCCTACCGGCAAGTCGGTACGGCCGGAGATGACTAAATCTGAGACAGCCTTGCCCATCGCCGGACCGAACAAGATGCCCTTTTTGCCCGCGCCAGAGACTACGTACACCCTGTCCTGGCCAGGGACCCGGCCTATCACCGGCAAGCCGTCGGGAGAGACAGGCCGCAGGCAGGCCGTCTGCTCGACCACGGTGCTTTTTGCGAGTGCCGGAATGGCTCGCGCGGCGTCGGCCATCAACGTCTCCCGGGCGGCGTCGGTAGTCTGCGTGTCGAAACCGGCCTCGGCGACCGTGGCGGCCACCCAGACCAACCCGTCCGGCTTCGGGTGAGCCTCGCCGCCGGGATAGGCGATGTCGTGCCGGAACATCGGCCCCGGTGGGTCGAGCCGAAGAATCTCGCCCTTCAGCGGCCTCACCGGTACATGAACTCCAATTGTGCCCAGTACGTTCGTCGTCCATGGACCGGCCGCAACAACCACTGCCCCGGCACAGAGCGTCTGGGAGCCAGCGTCTACCTCAACCGAACCGGTCCCGGCACGCAGCCCGGTTACCTCTGCTCGGACGAACGTGGTGCCCATCGCCTCCGCAGCGGTCATCAGTGCAAGAGAAAGGGCGTGGCTGTCCACAGCTGCATTGCCGTACAGGTAAACCCCGCCGATTACCTCTGGCGAGATGCGGGACTCCATTTCCGGCACGGCCCGGGCGTCCAGCCGGGAGGCCGAAAAGCCCTCGACACCGTCGAAAGAGAAATATGAGCTTTCCAGATCTGGCAGGTCGTCTTCCGACAACGCGACCCTAATCCAGGGCACTATGCGGGGGGAGAACTTTACGTCGGAACGCTCTGCCAACTCCTCCCATAAACCTAAATGGAGGCGATAGGAGCGGAGCGCGAAGTCTGAAAGAGTCCCTGGGATGTGCTCGCCTTCGAGCGGGCTGAGACCACCTGCCGCCATGCCGGAAGCGTGAACCGCCACGCCATCACGGTCCAGTACAGTGACCTTTGCACCCAAAAGCGATAGGAAATAAGCGGCCGAACAACCGGCGATACCGCCGCCTATGACCAGAACGTCCGAAGAATCAGTAGCGCTCAACGGTCGGTGCCAGGGTCGCCCCGAGCCTCAGTCGGCAAGAGTCTTGTGGTACTGGGCCACCGCTTTGCGTACGTCGCTGGCCGTAAGGGTGCCGATGCTCTGCCAGGCCTCAAGCCTTCGCTTGAGCCGCGCCAACTCTGAATCGAACTGTTCCGTAGACATTCCCAATCGTTCGGACAGGGCGTCGGCCGTAGAGGGCGCGTCCATGAACAGGTAGCGGTCGGCATCCGGCTCCCAGCCAACGAGACTAACCAGTTTCGGAGGCCCGGACGGCTCTGGAAGCAGCAGCGTCACCTGCGCCACCCGACGGGCGACGCTCCGGCCGCCAGGAATGGTGCGCAGGTTAACCACGATGTCCACGCAGCTTATGCGCTTGTGCGGGATCACCTTGTTCGGAGCCGACTTGAGTACTTGAATCGCCTCTTCAGGGGAATCGGCATGCATAGTCGTGCAGACCGCATAACCGGCTTCCAGGGCCTTGAACAGATCACGGACCGGCTGACCCCAAAGGTACGACTCGCGGTCCTCACCCAACTCGGGGATGAGCAGATACGTGCTCCCCGGCTCCACATCCTCTTCCAACTCCGGTATCTCGAAATTCGGCCCATACACATATGTGGGCCGAACGCTGGTCGGTATGAAGTCGATCAGAGCGGACAACATCGCCGTCCTGCCGGTGAGGTCTGGAGTCGAGGCGAATATCACCGAGGCCCGCCGCTCCATCAGCAGCCAAAGCAGGGCCGCCAGCCTCAGGTCCAGAGTGTTGTTTTTTACCAGCCCAAGCAGGGAAGGCCTATTCGACTCCCTGCCGGTCTCACCCCACCACGCAGTGGAATCTCGTTT
>CAUZIR010000057.1:0-8452 GCA_963579815.1 Dehalococcoidia bacterium | reverse complement strand
CGAGCCCTAGCTTTTCGGCGATTTCAGAGATCGGTCGCACGTCAGGGTTACTCCTCTACGCGGTGCCGTCCGTCTTCGCGGGCGAAACGCGGCCCGATCTTAGCACACGGACACCGGAGAGAGTTTGACTCGCCTGTCAAGGCCCTGAGAGGTTTACGAAGTGGACAGGGAGCAGTGGGTTATTTGCTCTCCCAGTGTTATCCGTCGGCCAGGCGTTGAGCCTGAACCGCATCGAGAACCGGCTGCAGTGAGTCGAACGGCGTAAACGGGATGCCAGCCGACCGACAGTGGTCGGCGAGGGTGCGACGGGCAAACAGCACGTCCGCCTCTTTGGCGACGCAGAAGTCGGAGGTGCCGTCGCCCGCGAACAATACAGTCCGACCCGCTGACTTGTGGTGCCGCACTCTCGCGCACTTGCACGCCCCGGAGTCGTCGCACATGACCACGCCTTCCGGGTAGGTGGTAACCGCCCTGGGTCCCTGACTGAAATCTGCAGTTAGAGAGCTGATGGGGATGGCGGGTATGCCGAAGTGCTTCAGCAATGGCTCGATGTAGTTGCTCAGGCCACCGGAGACGATCTCTACGGGGATCGAATTGTCTACGCAGTATTGGACTAACTCCACGGCGCCCGCTCTCGCCTCTGCGTGCTGGAGGGCGAACCGCTCGATTTCTTCGGCCTGGCGGGAGGGCAGCGTCTCGCACTCCTGCTCCAGGTGCTCCCGGAACGACGCATACTCGACGCCCTCGGACGCGTGCCATTCGGACTCGGCGAATTCGTGCATGACCATCTGCCCGACATCCAGGACGGTCAGCGTACCGTCGAAGTCGAGCAAGACGGCCAGGGGCGCGTCTCCACTCACGGGGTTCGCTCTATTGCTCTTCGCGCGAGCGCTCATCGCTTTTTCCGCGCGGGCTTCGACCGGCTCGTCAGGGTTTCTTGTCGCTGCAGTTCCAGCAGGACCGGCTGCGTGCGTCGGATGACGTCGGGGCCGGACATTGTTTTGCCCTGGCCACGGACTGCGGCGAGGAACGCGTGAATGCTCTCCCGCATGCCGATGAAACCGGCCTCAGGACGGGAGCAATCGGCCATCGCAGACTGCCAATCGCCGCCTGCGAGACGCCAGCGGTACTCCCCGGTCGTAAGGTCGGCCTGAGCCTCGCCCCTATCTCCCATTAGAGACACCGACAGACCGAGTTCACTCGGGCCTTCGAAGCCGAAGCGCCATAGCGCCGTAACCCCGGATTCGTACCCGATTGTCGCCTGGCCGGTCACCAGCAGCCCGTCATCTCGCCGTCTGCTCGGGACCATCTTGATTTGGGTAGCTGGCGACTGGGCGAACGCGTCCAGCAGGTCTACGTACCAGGCACCCAGGCCAAAGAATATGCTCGACCCGGAGTACTCGGAAGACAGCATCATCTCTTGGTCCAGGCTGAACGACCGCAACTGCCCCAGCACTCCCTCGCTGCCAAAGAGCCCGCGAAGCGCCTCTACGGCTGGCAGGTACCGGGGCTCCACGTCGGAGTGGAAAACTCCGCTTCCATTTTCGGCCAGTTCGAGCACGCGCTTCGTGTCTGCCGGGTCTGCGAACGGCGGCTCCATAAAGACATGCAGGCCGCGTTCGAGCGCCGCCACTGCTGCCTTTGCGTTCAGCGCGGGCGTTAGCGCCACCATGACGGCGTCCAGCCTTCCAGATTCGATAAGGCCTTCGTAGCTGTCGTATAGGGCCACCTCGTTGCCGAGGACATCGGCCGCGGCCCTGCGACTTCGTTCAGATCGCGCTGCGACCCCGATTACCTGTACGTCCGGGAGTTCCGCCAGTAACGGGACGTAGCTCATGGGCGTCCAGCTACCGAAACCGACCAGGCCCAAGCGGATAATGCTGTTCGATTTTTCGCTCATATTTTTGCGGTTAGCTAAGCTCTCTGAGTTTCTTTTGAGTCAGTAAAATAGCGGTCGTGGCTACGAGCAGCGCCACCGCCATGGCCCCGATGACCATCTGCCCGCCGAGGTGCTCAATGGCAAACCCGATTGGCATTACGACCAGTGGCACCAGGCCGAAGGTCATCAGGTACAGGCTCATCGTGCGGCCCCTGTACTCCGGGTCGCCGTGCTCCATGATGAGCGTGTGAGTGAGGGTGCGGCGAGATGTGTCGGCCACCCCGAGGACGACCATCAATACGGCAGCGACCGCGAAGAAGGGCACAGCCGACAGGACCAGTAAGGCGACCCCGGACAACCCGCCAGCGAGGATAAGAATGATGCCTCGATTGGCCTTTCGCATTGTGGCCAGTACCAGCGAGCCCGCCAGCGACCCGATGCCCATGATGCTTACTAGCAGCCCAAGCGCCTCCGGGCCGCGCTCGTATACGTCGACCACGAACACCGGCAGAACAAACCTGAAGGGAATGGCCAGCGACGCGGTGATGAGAGTCAAAATGAGCAGTAGCCGGATTGTTGGAGTCCTCCCGGCGTATTGGAGCCCTGCTCTGATTTCACTGAAGACCGCCCGGACCTTGTGTTCGCTTGGCCTCAGCGTGGGTAGGAAGCCCGTGAGCACTACTGACAAGAACCCGAGCCCGGCGATGAGGAAAAACACGACGTCCGCTCCGGCGAAGGCGTAGAGCACGCCTCCGACGCCGGGGGCGATGAGAAACGTGGTGCTGAGCAGCGCGCCGTTCAGGGCCACGGCGTTGCCGATGTGGCGACGGTCTACCAGCTGGGGTATCGCCGCCTGCCGCGCAGGCATGGTGACGGCGAACACGGTGCCGTACACGAAGCCCATGACCATCAGGTGGTACCAGGTAGCGGTGTCCGTCCACACGGCGAATGCGACGAAAAGGCCGACTGCCCCGGCTAGCAACTGGCCCGCCTGCATTACACGCTTGCGGTCGAAGCGATCTGCCACGACGCCGCCAAATAGCGCCAGTACCAGCATTGGTATGGCCTGGGCCCCGTGCACGAAGCCGAGACGGGTGGCGGAACCGGTCAGTTCATATGCCAGGTAGCCCATTGCCACGAACGACATCTGCACGCCGCCCATAAAGGCGAACATGGCGAACCACAGTAAACGGTAGTCACGCTCGCCCAGGGAACTGAAGGTGTGTCGCCACCAGGCGGGCGGTCGTCGCCGTCGAGAGCGCGTGGGAGGGGCAGGGGACTCGCCCGGGCCATTTGGTGTTTCGGGCGGGGAGGCCGATGAGGCCGGTAAGTCGGGGTCCATCTGGCCAAGTCTAGGCTTTGGCAGGAGGCAACTTCAAGCAGAACCAGGTACGGAATTAAGGGTCCGGGCCACGAGGTACGCTCGCCCCGGCGTGGCAGAGCCACGTCAGGAAGGTCCTCGCGGGTGTTCGGCCCGGACCCGCGTAATCCGTTTTGCGCCGCACCGGCCTCTGTGTCGCATTGTGACGGGGGCGACGATGGTCGGATGGTACCATAGCGCCATGGGAAGTACGTTCGGAAATCTCTTTCGTATAACCACCTGGGGCGAGTCCCACGGCGACGCCGTCGGGGTGGTCATAGACGGCTGCCCGCCGGGTCTCGAACTCGACGTTGCCGAAATTCAGGCTGACCTTGATCGACGTCGCCCAGGCCAGAGCGAGATAACGACCCAGCGGCGCGAGTCCGACAGGGCCGAGATACTTTCCGGCGTATTTGAGGAGCGCACGCTCGGGACTCCGATTGCCATATCCGTCCGTAACGAAGACGCGAAGGGCAAGGACTACGAGCATATGAAGTCGGTTTTCCGGCCCTCGCATGCCGACTATACCTACCAGGCCAAGTACGGGATTCGTAACTGGAAGGGCGGTGGACGCGCCAGCGCGAGAGAGACTATTGGCCGCGTTGCTGCGGGCGCAGTCGCCAGCAAGATACTGGCCGCCGAGGGCGTGGAGATAGTCGGCTACGTGAAGAAGGTCTGGACTCTCGAAGCGCCCGTCGATACCGAAACGGTTACTCGACAGGATGTCGAAGCGAACATCGCCCGCGTCCCGGACGCTGCAATGGCGGAGCGAATAATCGACCGCATTAAACAGGCCCGCAAGGACGGCGACTCGCTCGGCGGCGTCGTGGAAGCGGTCGCCAGGGGCGTACCCGTGGGCCTGGGCGAGCCGGTCTTCGACAAGCTGGAGGCGGACCTTGCTCGCGGCCTGTTGTCGCTGCCAGCATGCAAGGGATTCGAGATAGGTTCGGGCTTCGCCGGTACCGAGATGACGGGGTCTGCCCACAACGACCCGTTCTACAACGACGACGGCCGGATTCGCACGCGCACGAACCACTCGGGGGGCGTGCAGGGCGGTATTTCCAACGGCGAGAACATTGTCATAAGGGCCGCTTTCAAACCTACGGCCACCATAACTAAACAGCAAAACACCGTAGATGACCAGGGAAACGAAACGACTATCGCAGGCCGGGGTCGCCACGACCCGTGTGTGCTGCCGAGGGCGGTGCCCATGGTCGAGGCGATGGTCGCGCTGGTGCTGTGCGATCATCTGCTGATGCAGAGGGCGCTGCAGGGCTAGTCGTTCCTCTAGACGACCGGTGACATGCCCCCGTCTATGTTGACGGCGGTGCCGGTGATGTAGGCGGCCAGGTCGGAGGCGAGGAAGGCGATGAGGTCGGCGGCCTCTTCGGCCTCGCCGACGCGGCCCAGGGGCACTTTCGCGCCCATCTTCTCGTACCACTCCTCTAGCGTTCCTTCGGGCCCGGAGCGCTGCCACCAGCGCTCGTGCTGCATGCTCTTGATCAACCCGATGCACACGGTGTTCACGGTGATGGCGTCGGGAGCGTAGTCCAGCGACATGGCTTTGGTTAACGCGATGCCTGCCGCCCGCGATACGGACGTGGGCACGGTGCCGCCCCCTGGCGCTTTGCCGGAGGGGGTGGTGATGTTGATGATGCGTCCGCCGCCTTGTTTGCGCATGTGGGGAGAGGCGGCTCGTGCGCCCCTGACGGCGCCCATTAGCTTCAGGTCGATGTCGTCGCGCCAGACTTCGTCGGACATGTTGTCGATGTGGTCGGCGGCGGACCTGCCCGCGTTGCTGACGAGAATGTCCAGGCGACCAAATGCAGAGGCCGCCTGAGCTACGACGGACTCGACCTGGTCAGGGTCGATCATGTCGCCGGGCAGTGCCAGGACACGGCCGCCGGTGGCTGCCTCGATTTCACTGGCGGCGGCTTGCAGGTGGTCGGCACGACGCGCGGTGATCGCGACCGCCACGCCCTCAACTGCCAGCCTGTGCGCTGCGGCTTTACCTATCCCGTCGCTGCCGCCTGTCACCAGGGCGGCTTTTCCACTGAGTCCTAAGTTCATCGCGCTCTTCCTCCCAGGGGGAATCTTCACTACCTGGCTGTTTAGGCGGCTGCGCCTTCGTCCCGACAGACTTCTCGGCGGTGTAGGCCTCGTCCAACAGGTCGGTGACGTACTTCACGGTTACCGGGGGGCCGTTGCGTTGGGCACCGTACTGGAGCTGCATGAGGCAACCGGGGTTGCCCGTAGCGACCACCGTCGCACCGGTCTGGCTGATGGACGTCATCTTGTCGTCGAGCAGCCTCAACGACATCTCTCTCTGGGTGACGGTGTAGGTGCCACCGGCGCCGCAGCATCTCGTCGAATTCTGCATCTCGACCAGGGTGAGGCCGGGGATGGACTTCAGCAATGCCCGGGGCTGCGCACCGATGCCCTGGGTGTGCGTCAGGTGGCAGGCGTCCTGGTAGGTGACCTCGAAGTCGAGTCTGCCTTTCGGGGGTTCGATGGGGAGATCATGCAAGTACTCGTGGATGTCTCGGACTTTTGCCGACAGTTCGGCCGCTCGCTCGGCGTAGTCGGGGTCGTCGGCCAGCAGATCGCCGTACTCTTTCATTCTGGTGCCGCAACCGGCAGACGCCGTGATGACCGCGTCCACGGGCAAAGCGAGAAAGGCGTCGACGTTTCGGCGGGCGAGTTCACGGGTCCGCTCGATGTCCCCGACGTGGGTGTGGATGGCACCGCAGCATACCTGCGACTGGGGCACGACTACCTCGACCCCGTTGCGGTTCAGGACCCGGGCCACGGTGCGCATTTCCGGGCCGTGAATTAACGGCATAACGCAGCCTGATAGCAGCGCCACCGATGCCCGGGGCTTGCCGTGCGCATGGTAGACCTGGCCCTGGGCTGCAAAGAAGGCATTGGGCAAGACGGGCAGCGAGCTTTCCAACTCCGCTACGCCGCCTGGTACTAGCTTCAGAATTTGGCTGATCCGCACGACTCTCTGGAGCCCGGATTTCTGGTACAGGCGAAGCGCGCCCACCAGGCCGGTGAGGGCGCTCTGGCCCGGCAGAATTTTGCCCAAAATGAGCCATGAAACGAGGCGGCCTAAGCGGGAGACTTTGCGCCGCATCTCTACCTGGACCATCGTCTTTTCGATCAACCGTCCGTAGGGGACGCCCGACGGGCACACGTCTTCGCAGGCGCGGCACTGGATGCACATGTCCCAGTGCCGATAAACGTCTTCGTCCAGGCCGATGCGGCCTTCGTTGACGGCCTTCATCAGCGCGATGCGGCCCCTGGGAGACTCGGTCTCCAGCCCCGTCTGTACGTAGGTTGGACAGGCCTGTAAGCAGAACCCGCAGTGCACGCACTTGTAGAGGTCTTCCTCGGCCGGTGCGTCGGGACCTATGAACCCGGCCAACCCAGAAGTGCCGCCCCCAGAAATGCTGCCCTTAGATGCCATCTAGGTACCGGCCAGGGTTCAGGACGTTACCGGGGTCATACTGTGCTTTGAGTCGTCGCATGATTGCCGTCGCTTCGCCTCCTCCGTCCCACACCCCCAAGCGGCGTTTCGCTTCCACAGGGGCCTGCTCCAGCACGGCTGTACCGCGGCGCTGTCGTGCCAGCTTCCGCGTGTCGGCCACTACTCCGTCGAGCTTGCCAGCGGCCAGGCCACTGTCATCGAGGGAAAACAAGTTTACCAGCACCGTACCGGCGGCCAGATGGGCGATTATTGCGGGCATAAGGCCCCGGGTGGCCGCCGCACTCTCCAGCGAGGCCAGCACCTCTCCTGCCGCGGCCGGGGGAAGCGAGAGGCGCAGGGATGCAGCCGGTCGTGTGGCCTCGTCCCAGCCAAAGTCGGCCACGCCGCGCCAGAGCGCCTCGTGCTCGGCGCCGTCGACCCGGCCGGTGTCCACGGGCCCGAATTTGTTACAGGAGGCCGTGACGTCGTCCACCATGCGGGCCAGGGTGCGAGGCCTGCCAGCGAGCCGCACAGCGAGGTGGTGGCTGCCCTTGCGGGTTCGGCCCAGCTTCTGCGCGGCTACGGGACTGAACCAGGTGAGCGCGAGGGGCGAAGTGCGGCCGTGGAAGATGGCCATTCCGGCGGAGAAGGCATCGGCTGCGCTGCGGAACGAGGCGGTGATGGTCGCCTGCCCGGTTGGGAGCGGCGTGAGCTTGAGCGACACCTCGGCGATGACGCCGAGAGTGCCCAGCGCTCCTATGTGCAGCCGGGACATGTCGTAGCCACTGACGTTTTTAACTACGTGGCCGCCACTCTTTGTGGTCACGCCGTCTGGGGCCACCACGGTCATGCCGATGACCAGCTCACGGACGCCCCAGCCCTGCCATCTGAGTGGGCCTGAAGCCCCGACGGCCAGCACTCCCCCGATAGTCGCGCGGTCGGGCAGGGGGGTGTCCATAGCGAGGAACTGGCCGTGTTCTTGCAATTTCGCCTGCAAGGTGGCTATGGTCACGCCCGCCTGCACGGTGGCAGTCAGGTCGCCGGCGTTGTGGGCGACGATGTTGTCGAGCCCGGTGGTGTCGAGCGCGACATCGTACCTGGCAGGCGGCATGCCGATTGCGGTGCGGGTACGCCCCCCTGCGGGAGAAACGGCAAGTCCGTCGCGAGCACTGGTCGCCAGCGCCTCTGACAGCCCCTCGACAGAGGTGGGTGTGGCGACAGTGTTGGGGGTCAGCCCGTCTATAGCGTAGGTATCGTTCGACATGGGTGTTAAGCGTGAGCCCCAGGCCCCGCCTTGCTCACTGACCCGGACTGGGCGTACTGGCTTTCGTCAACGCCCTGGGGGAAAATTTTGCCCGGGTTGAGGGCGTCACGGGTGTCGAACGCGTCCTTAAGCCGCTTCATGGCCGACAGGTCGCGCTCGTTGAACATGTATGGCATGTACTCTCGCTTTTCGATGCCGATGCCGTGCTCGCCAGAGAGCACGCCGCCCACGTCGACGCAGAGCTTCAAGATTCTGCCGCCCAGTTCCAGTACGCGCTCGGTCTCACCGGGCTTGCGTTCGTCGAATAGGATGGACGGGTGCAGGTTGCCATCTCCTGCATGGAGAACATTCGCGATCGGGAACCCCGACTCGGCGGACAGGTCTTTGATTTTCGCCATCACCTCGACCAGACGGGTACGCGGTATCGTCCCATCGATGAGGTAGTAATTAGGCGCCAGGCGCCCGAGGGCCCCCAGCGCG
>CAUZIR010000056.1:0-8485 GCA_963579815.1 Dehalococcoidia bacterium | reverse complement strand
TGGACGAAGAGACGCTGCGGGCCGTCGCCGCCGCCTCCGGGGGCAGCTACTTCAGGGCCGGGGGAGCCGCAGCCGCCATCGCCAGCCGCATCGACGACCTGCAAGCGACCAGGCTGGGTAGCAGGGAAGAGATTCAGCGCATCGAACGCTTCCAGATATTCCTGGCCATAGCCGTACTGGCCCTGATAGCCGCCGAACTGATCCCCGAGTCAACCCTGCGAACGCAAAGCACTCGCAAAAAACAGGCACCAGCGTGATTTTGGGAATCACGCTGGTCGCTTTGATTCTTGCCCTCTTCGCGGTCATGGCCGCCGCGTGCACGTCTTCCCAGGGAGCGCTGCTCGACGACGGCAACGAGGCCTTTGTCCAGGGCAACTTCCGCGACGCGCTCCAGAGCTACCGCAAAGCAGAAGTAGCCGCGCCGGACGAGCCCGAGCCCTACTACAACACCGGCAACGCCCTCATACGCCAGCAGGAAAACGAGGACGCCGCTCGCCACCTGCAACAGGCGTTGAAGACCGCCGACCCCGAGCTTGCCGCCGACATAGCGTTCAACCTAGGCAACGCCCACTACGAAGACGGCGACTTCGACGCCGCGGTCGCGGCCTACATCGAAAGCCTGCGGTTCGACCCCGGCGCGCCGGACGCCAAGCACAACCTCGAACTCGCGCTGCAACGTGTGCAAGAACAAGAGCCCGACCCCGAGCAGGAAGAAGAGGGCGAGCAGCCCGACCCGGAGCCGGAAGAACAGGGCGACGAAGAGGAAGAGGACGCCGACGATGGCCAAGACGGTGAAGAGGGCGACAACCAGGACCTGCCCGACCAGGCCGGACAGGAAGAAGCGCTCACAGAAGAGCAGGCCCGACAGCTACTCGACACGTTGACGCAGGACACCGAGGCCCTGCAGCAGCGGCAGTTACTTAACGGCGACGAACCCGGTCGCCCGGCGCAGGACTGGTAGCGTGAAATTACTTGCCTTAGCCCTGGTGCTGGTGCTGGTAACCACACTGGTCGTGGCGCCACCGGTCGCCGCCCAGAGCCCCGTCGTCACCGCTGAGGTAGACCGCGCTACCGCCACGACCGACGACATTATTACGTTGACTATCGTCGTCGAGGGTGTCTATCAGGTTGCGCGGCCCCGGCTGCCTTTCCTTGACGGGCTGGTCGTAATCGGCAGTATCTCGTCCAGTGAAACGATCACCACGAACGGTAAGACAGCTGGACGTCACCAGTTCCAATTTCGACTGGCCGCCACCCGCACCGGCAAAATAACCGTCGGACCCATCACCATTTCAATTGATGGCGATGAACAAAAGACGGCACCCATCGAACTGGACGTAACACAGGGCGTCGGCAGTCGGTCAGCGCCCACCCCGACCCCCGACTTCGACTTCAACACCGGCAATGCGCCGTCCACGCTGACGGGGCAAGACCACTTTGTTGAGGCGGGGGTAGACGATGCGAACCCGTATCTGGGTCAGCAGTTGACCTACTTCCGCAAGTACTACGTGGTCCGCGACGCGGTGCGCGACACCTTCTTCGTCCGCCGATCTTCTACCCCTCCGGTTTTCGACGGCTTCTGGCACCAGGAACTGAGCGACGAAGGTGACTACGACGTGCAGGCGGCGGGCAGGCGCTACACCGTGCACGAAGAGCGCACCGTGCTGTTCCCGACACTCGTGGGCAGCGTCACCATCGAGCCGTCCGTAACCAGGGTGTCGACCAGCCCGCTACAGCCCCCGGAAGAACTGGTGACCCAGGCGGTCCAGGTCCAGGTAAGGCCACTTCCAGCGAACGCGCCGGACGGCTTCGCCGGGGCGGTAGGCGACTATCGCATTGAGGCGTCGGTGGACTCTGGCAGGCTCTTGGGAGGCGACCCGGCCACGCTTTCAGTGACCATTTCAGGGTCTGGAAATATAGACGCGCTGCCCGTACCCTCGCTGCCGGAAACAAGTGACTGGCGCGCGTTCAGCCAGGACTCGAACGCCAGTTCACAGGTTTTCCAGGGCGTGCTACGGGGCAGCAAAACCTTCACGTTCTTGCTGCTTCCCAACACCGACGGCGCGCTACAGTTCCCGGCCATCGAGTACGTCTACTTCGATCCGCAGCGCGAAACCTACGTGACCATGGTCACCGACCCGCTTCGAATAGAGGTCGAGCCCGGCTCCATCGACATCGTCGCCGTGCAAGAAGCGCTGCGAGAGGCCGACGCCGATGAAGCCTCCGCCGCCGCTGAGGCCGCCGTCACGCAAGACCAGCCTCGCGGTCTCAAGCCCGTCACCGGCCCGCTGTCCACACAGGGCAAGGGGTTCGCGCCCCCGGCCTGGTACTGGGCGCTGTTCGCGATTCCCTTGCTGGCACTGATTGCGCTTGAAGTCCACGGGGCCAGGCGCAGGCTGGGCCGCGTGCTGGGTGCCTTGAGACTAACGCGCTCTCAGGCCGGACAACTGGAGCCGGTGCGGGCTGATCGGCCCCCGGACGTGCGACTGCTCGATCACCTGTCGCGCGTGCTCCGGCGACCGGCTGGCGGCCTGGCGAGCGACCGGCTGGCCCTCGAACTGGGCCGCATGGGCGCCGACGCGGGGTTGGTAGGCGACGTGCGCAAAGTGTTCGACACTGGCAACGAGTCGCGTTTCGCGCCGCCTGGCATGCGCCCGGTTGCGCCAGGTGACGACGACCCCAAACAAGCGAGAGTGGACGAACTGATCCGCAGGCTCGACGAGGCGCTGCAATGATCGTGAGGGCGCTAATAAGTGTCATCGCCCTGCTCGGCGTCGGCCTGGCGGTTGTCATGGCAGGACCAGTTCATGCCCAAAGCCCCGATGCCCAAAGCCCAGACGAGGGGAACCCGGACGTGGGCATTCTCGTAGACGCGGCCTCGGGTCTATACGAACTGGGCGACTACCGGGCCGCGGCCCAGGCCTACGAAGACGTCGTGGCGCTGGGGGTGAAAGACCCGGTCCTGTACTACAACCTGGGCGTCGCTTATTTGCAGACGGGCCGACCGGCGCTGGCCGTGCTCAACTTCCGCCGCACGCTCGCCCTCGACCCCGCCGACGACGACGCCCAGGCCAACCTGGACATTGCACGGCAGAGCCTGGATGGTGACTACTTCGCGCCCGCCTCTGGCCTGGCACGCTTCTCCGACGCAGTCACCCGCGTCGTGCCCGCCCCGGCGCTCGGCGCAATCGCGTTCGCAGCCGCGCTGCTCGCGGTGCTCGGCTGGACGCTGTTCAGGGCTTCGCGCCTGCCAAACGCCGTTCGGGACTCGACGGTCTACGTCTCTGCCATTGCGCTGCTGCTCGTCGGGTTCGCCGTGACCGTCGTGGTTATCGACGGCGACCGCGACGTGGGCGATGCGGTCTTGCCCCGGTCGGCGTCGCTGTACTCGGGCCCAGACGCGAGCTATGTCGACTTCCTGAAAGTACCTGCGGGCATAGAGGTCTCGGTAGTGGACGAACGGGACGAATGGCTGCGCCTGGCACTGCCCCCCGGCGACTATGGCGACGGCGTCGAAGGCTGGGCCAAACGGTCATCTGTGGCGCTGGTACTGCCCTAAAGTCCAGTATTCATGCGGATTGCAAATGGGTTGCAAACCACTTCCTAACCAAATTCGCGTTTCATATCCATAACGTTTTTATCCACCGGCCGAGTTTCGGCCACCGGAGATAGAGCGGGGAAGGCCTTGTGGCCGGAGACGAGAAGTCATGGTTATAGCCGTAGCAGCTGGTAAAAAAGACCGGGTTCTGGTCGTCGATGACGAGCCCTCGGTCCGCGACCTGGTACACGATTTACTGGAAGAGGCGGGCTACGAAGCCGCCTCGGCCAGGGATGGCAAAGAGGCGGTCCGCACCTTATTCCACTGGCGTCCTTCGCTGGTCGTCCTCGACATCGCCATGCCCGGTATGGACGGCTGGAACGTGCTGGAACGCATACGCGAGGTATCCAGCGCGCCCGTAATTATTCTTTCAGCGTTGGACCGGGAAAACGACGCGGTTCGCGGCCTGCGCAACGGCGCCGACGACTACATAGTGAAGCCCGCACGAACAGCCGAACTGGTAGCCCGCGTCGAGTCGCTCCTTCGCCGCACCCGCACCGAGGGCGACGCAGCAGATACCGAGCTTTACAGTGACGCCGTCCTCAGGGTCGACCACGCCCGTCACGAAGTCGCAGTAGACGGTACCGCGGCAGACCTGACCCCGCAGGAGTTCCGGCTCCTCGCGGTACTAGTGCAAAACGCCGGCCTCGTCATGAGCGCCGACCGCCTGGGGGAACTGTGCTGGCCCGGCGGCGGCGGCGTAGAGAACGTCCGGGTCTACGTCGGTCACCTGCGCAAGAAACTGGGAGACGACCCCAGAACCCCCCGCATGATCGAGACATTGCGAGAGTTCGGCTACCGGTACTGTCCCACCCAGTAGGGGGCCAAAAAGCCGGGACAAACCTAGCGGGTAATGTCCATCTGGGTGATGACGAACGTGTCGTCACCCACCCACACCTCCGACGACCGGTCGCCCCACACCCTGTCGATTGCGTGGTAAAGCCCGCTTCGTACCCTCTCGGCATCTGCTTCAACGGCGTCGGCCTTTACTGACAGAAGCGCCTGAAACGAGTCGACAATATCTTCACCCTCAAAGTCGGGGATGGACCGAACGCCCTCGGCGATCTTTTCGCGAATTTCCCCTGGCGAGTCGAGTTCGCCTACGCCGAGAAACGCTTTCATTCGGCTAATGAACATCGTGTAAGGTCGGTCCGCGTCGTAGGAGACCCCCCGGCTCTCGTGCCAGGCGAACGCGCGTGCAGCTTCGTCGATGTCCGGCGGGTGCCCCGCTTCCCATTCAGCGCGGACCTCTTCTAGCAGACGGCTCTTACCTAGCCCGGCTTCGCCGATGAGGCTGACTATTCCCCCTCGACCAAGTCGTAGGTCGTCGAGCAGCAGCTTGAGGGTGCCCAGTTCGCCGTCCCGGCCCACCAGGGATGCCGAGCTTCCGGCCAGGCCCCTGCGCTTGCCCGGCTCCAGCTTGCGGCCTATTGCCCGGAAGGCCGACACCGGTGACGTCTTTCCCTCTACTTCCATCTCGCCCAGGTCTTCGAAGTCGAACAATTGCTCGACCACGCTGTGCGTCGCTTCGCCGATCCGTATGGTGCCGGGGTCCGCCGTCTGCTCCATGCGCGCAGCCACGTTCACCGCGTCGCCCATGACGGTGTACTCCTCGGTACCGCTTCCGCCGACGCCTCCCACTACCACTCGCCCCGTGTTTATTCCGATTCGAATGTCGAAGTCGGTCCCGTACTCTTTTCGGAAGCGTTCCCTAAACGGGGCGATTTCCTCCAGCATGGACAGTGCCGTCAAGACGGCGCGTTTGGGGTCGTCCTCGTGTGCCACCGACGCGCCGAAGTAGGCCATCAGGGCGTCGCCGAGCAGGCGGGCGACCGTGCCCCCATACCGGTTCACCGGAGCGATAATCAGGCCGAACGCCTCGTTCATCACCTCGGCCCACTCCTCAGGGTCCATGCGCTCGGCCATTGCAGTGGAACCGACCACGTCGCAGAACAGCACGGTGACGAGCCGTCTCTCTCCCTGCATTAAGGGGCCAGCCAGTCTTGGCGGCGTTGCGCCGTTGATAGATACAGGCTCCCAGAAATACTCAAGGCGCCAACAGCATCTTTATGTCAGACGCCGGGGCCATCAGTCGCTCGAACGTCATTTGCAGGTCGTCCAGGCCTATGATCGCGCCGGTCGCCATTAGCGGCTCCACCGTCACCTTGCCCTTGCGGATGAGGTCCAAGCCGATCTTCCAGTCCTCCGGCTCATAGACGAAGCTGGTAGTGAACTTGATCTCTCGGGCTATCCAGTTGACCGGGTTGAGAGCCGTTTGCTCCCAAGCTAGAGATACCAGCGTCACGTTGCCGCCCTTGCGCACCGTGCGCAGCGCGTCGTCGAGCGTCCCTTTGGCGGCGGCGCACTCGAACACCACGTCTGGCCCTACGCCGTCGGTCAGTTCCACCATCGCCTCTTCCACGTCCGTCTCGGTCGGGTCTATGACAGCGTCTGCACCCAGCTCCCTGGCTGCCAGGGTCCGTGCGGGTGCGGGCTCTGCGACGAATATCTTGGACGCGCCAGCCGCCCTGGCCACCTGCATGGTGAACAGGCCGATGGGTCCGCCGCCCAGCACTGCGACCGTGTCGCCTATCTTCAGTGCCGACCGGCGTACCGCATGCACGGCCGTCGCCAGCGGCTCCGCCATCGCGGCGGCCTCATCGGACACGCCGTCTGGTATGGCTATTGGTCGCCAGGCCTCGACCTCTACGAACTCGGCGTAGCCCCGCGCCCACATGGGCTCGCGCCCTGGGCCCATTTCACGGTAGTTGAAGCGAGGGTCAGACGCCGTCGGGTCGTCGTGGTCCGGCGGCGGTGTGCCACCACCACCCACTATGCGGTCGCCTATCGACCAGTTGGTTACGCCCTCGCCGAGCGCTACCACTGTGCCGCAATACTCGTGGCCCATCTGGGTGCCTGGGGGCGTTACGTCGTACATAAACGTGTGCACGTCGGTGCCGCATATGCCGCAGTACTTCACCTTCACCAGCACGTTGCCAGGTCCTGGCTCCGGGACGGCCATGTCCTGAATTTCGAAGCGTCTCGCTCCCATATAAACGGCTGCTCTCATCGGCTTTGTTCTCCACTCACTTCGTTCGCTCTAGGGCTCTTCGGCTCTTGGTCTCATCGCTTACCCTACGTTTCTGTAGATTGGACCCCTGGCCCTTACGGCGTCTAACAGGGTCAGGTCGCCCTGCTGAATCTTGTGGCCCGACGGCTGCGGTGGGCGGGCTTCTTCGCCGAGGCTGGCCAGCACCGACGGGTTCGTGTAGTAGCCCTCGTATGCCTGCGGAATGAGCGCTGCGAAGAACTCCGGGTCGGAAGCCTCGACCGCTTCGAGCACCTCGTCTTTGTCCGAGTCCGACAGCGCTGCAAACTCGGTTCCCGCGTCGGCCGATTTCTCAGCGATCAGCTCCAGGCCACGCCCGAACGTCGCGGCCAACTCCCCCGACTCTCGGAGTCTTGCCGCGATACGCGCGGCTCCCCCCGCCTCACCGGCGCCGGGCATGTCGCCTGCGCGAGGGATGATGCGGTCCAGTACCGACGTCAACAGCGCCGAGTTCACGGCGCTCTCGTTTCGATTCATCGCGAATTGTGGCTCCTACGGGCCCCCCCAGAGCCAGTCAGCGGCCAAGGGGTCAGTGAGCGACCAAGAGGCCAGTCAGCGATGAATGATAGCAGGGGGGCGTGCGGCCTAGGTGTCGGCGGCGGCGGGGTCGGGCTCCGTGCTGGCAGGCAGGCCAGAACGCCTGCGAATCGAAGCGAGCGCCGCCCCGAACAGCAGCACGAACACCACCATCAAAACCGCCATCTGGAAGCCGTCCATGTACGAGCTTCGCACCTCGGCCTCCGACAGGAGGCTCAACGTCGCGGGCAGCACCAGCGTCAACACCCCGGCTGCGGCAGTTGCACCGAGCGCATGGCCGATCTCCCTGCTCGTCTCCAGCATGCCGGACGCCACCCCCCGGTGCTCTGTGGGAAGAGAGTTCATGATCGTCGCGTTGTTTACGGGGTTGAACATATTCGTTCCCACGGCGATGGGCAGCATCAGCAGCGGCATTGCCCAGAACGCGACGTGGGGAGCGGACAGGCCAAGCACCAAAAAGCCGCCAGCTATAGCCGCCATCATCACCGGTCTGAGCCATCCGGGGCGGTACTTGTCGTATATCCATCCTGCGACCAGCGGCATGAAAAGGCCCAGGGCCTGGCTGGGCAGCAGTACGACTATCACCCACAGTGGCCCGAGCCCGAAGCTCTCCTCGACGAGTATGGGCACCAGTGTGAAGCTGGCGAGCATAGATGCGTGGTACGTCACGTTCGTAGAAAGGCTCAGCGAAAAGGACACCACCTTGAAGTGGCCCATGTCGACCACCGGGTTACGCACTATTCGCTCGACCACCACGAACACGGCCAGTATCCCTATGGCCAGCAGGAACATGGGCAAGTGATATGTCAGCCCCTCGGACGACGTGAACGACTCGTCACCCCCATGCAGGTGGCTACCTGACAGGATGAACACGATCGCGCCCCCGGCCAGCAGCGCACCGCCGAGCCAGTCGATGCCGATACCGTTCCCGGCCGGTGCTACCTGCGCCGCCCGTTCAGTCCTGGCCCTTTTCAGAAGGGGGAGCGAGACCACCAGCGCGATGATCCCCAACGGCACGAACGTAAGAAAGATCGGTTGCCATCCGACGTACTGCAGCATCAGTCCGAATACCGCGAGCCCGGTCAGCGTGCCCAGCCGCGCCCCGATAATAGGCACCGCGAAGGCCCGGCCGCGCTTCTCCGGGGGGTAGGCCTCGGCCAAAAGGGCGTTGGCGTTGCCCATAATCATCGCCGAGCCCAGGCCAGCCACAGCCCGGAAAGCGACTATCTGCCACAGGTCCT
>CAUZIR010000055.1:0-8491 GCA_963579815.1 Dehalococcoidia bacterium | reverse complement strand
GACGGTCCCGGCCGAATAGTATCCAGGCGACCGTCAGCACGGCGTACAGGCCCCCGGAAACGTAAAACGCCGTTCGCCAGTCGCCGCCCAGTAGCGTCAAGATGAAGGGCGTTGCCACAAGGCCTGCGCCCATAACAAAGCCAAACGAAGCGTTCGACAGGCTGTTGACGAAGACAATTCGATCCGCGGGGAACCACTGGGCGATCAACGCTGCCCCCGGCGGCTCCATCGCCATCAGCGCCACACCGAAGCCGACCCGTGCCAGGAGGAGCACCGCGAACGCCGGGGACCAGCCCTGCACGAAAATAAGCAACGCGCCCAGCACCAGCGTCGAGGCGATAACCACCTTCGGGCTGAACCGCGCCGTCCACCACCCCAGCGGCAGGGCCAGCACCATGTTCCCCCACGAAGACGCAGCGCCCAGCATCCCCTGCTGGGCTGGTGACAGGTTCAGGTCCTCGGCGATGGACGGCATGAGAATGCCGATGTTGAACAAAACGACAAAGCCGGTCATCGTCGAGGCCATCCACAGGCCAATTACAAACCAGCCGTAAGAGGGCCGAGATATCACAATAATACGGTAGCGAGCGAGCGAGGCCTAGGCGCGCTTCCGGGCCCAGATGGCGCAATGCTCCAGGTCATTGTTGTTGGTGTAGTACATCAGGCCGCCCAGGGAGTTCTCGTTCTCGGCTGGCACCAGGTCCATGCCCTGCGCCTTTACCGCATCCACCACCCTAGTCACATCGTGCAGCTGGAACGACCTCGTCACGTCGTAGTCGGGGTCGTGCAGCGTCACCGTACCGTCCCCGCACTTGAACACCAATTGCAAAATCCCGCCGGGCCGCAGCACCCTGGCAAGCTCGGGAATCGCGGCACCAAGCACCTGGTCCCATTCGAGGTGCTGAATCACCGCGTTACACATAACGAAGTCGAACCCCGCTTCTGGGAAATCCAGCGGTTCCGACAGGTCGGCAACCTGGACTCGGCCCTGGAGAGACGGGTGCAGCCGGAGCGCGGCCTCCACATTCTCTTCGATGGAGTCCAGGCCGACCACGTCCAGCCCTTTGGCGACGAGGTCCGCCACGTCGATCGCCCCGGCGCCGCAACCTGCATCCAGGCCCTTCGGCCCCGGCGCCAACTTGACCAACGCATCAACCAGGGAGTGGTTGCCTTTTAGCAGAGGATGGGAAGTGTTCGCCCACACCCGTTGCACCAGGTTCACCTGGTTGGCGACATAGCGGTCCGCCTGCAGCCTGTAGAACTCCGGTGAAGTGTCGGGCGACTGCGATCTTTCTTTGAGCGTCGTTTTTTTCCCGATACAAATCCTCCTGCGTATTGTCGAGTGAAAACCAGGGTGTCGATGCAGCGAGCCTCCGGCCATAACTGGTGCCCAGGAAGGGACTCGAACCCCCACTCCCTAACGGGAAACGGATTTTAAGTCCGCCGCGTCTGCCATTCCGCCACCTGGGCAAGCAACAGCCATCCTACCAGTACGGCGCTCACAGGGTCCCCTGTCCCCGAAACCCCCACTCCTACCCCCCAACCCCCAGCGCCTACTGGGGCAGCCGCTCCGCCCCTAGCTGGCGCAGCAGTACCAGCGTGTCGAAGACGGCCCGCGTTGAGGCGATCTTCCCGTCCCTTATGCGGTACGTGACCATGCTGGGGTAGCGGATGGACGTTCCCGTGGCCGCAATGCCCTCAAACGTGCCCTTGTGCGTGCCGGTCACCGTTATCTGTAGCACCACACGGTCGCCCTCGGCCGTCACCTCGTCAACGTTGTGGACAAGGTCGGGGAACGCGCCGAAAAACTCCCCCGAGAAGCGCTTATAGGTCGCCATGTCGAACGGCGGGTCGCCCTGCATAAACGTCTGGGCGTCGCGGGCGTACAGGTCCATCACCGGCCCCGAGTTGCGGTCGAGCGCCTCTATCGTTCGTATGGCGATGGCTTTGTTTTCTTCGGACATCTGGTTCCCCTTATTGGTGTTTAGAGTGATCGTAGCAGGCTAGCCGATCTCGCTTCTTCACAGAATCTGCACGTCCAGCGCACGCCGCCTTCACAGGCCGCACATTACGAAACATTAGCGTGACAACCAACTCGCTTGTGCAGGAATTCACGAAGGCCATCAGGCCGGTTCCGCACAGAAATTAGGCGAGTGGAACGCGAATTGAAATCTCTGGATACTCTAGCCTTGCTACTCGGCCTGTTGTCAGTAGCCGCGGTCGCCTGCGGCGGCGGTGACGACTCGACCAACAACAACAACAACAACAACCCGACCCCCGTACCCGCTGCGCCCACCGAAGTACCCGAAGCTGCTGACTCTGGCGACACCGCCCCGGTTAGCGGCGGCGTAGCGGTAACCATGCAGGACCCCTCCGGCTCCGGCGAGTACATCTTCGACCCGGCAGAACTGAGCTCCTCAGTGGGTGAAACCGTCACGTTCGACCTCACGTCCGAGGGCGAATTCCACACCTTCACCATCCTGGAATTGGGTGTCAACCAGGCCGTCAACGCGGGCGAAACGGCCTCTATCGAAGTCACCTTCGACACCGCAGGCACCTACGAACTCGTCTGCATCCCACACCAGGCCCTGGGCATGGTCGGGACCATCACGGTCAAATAGCCCACCACCTGTTCACGTCCGGCATGGCCAACTACCTGCACCTGCCATTCATGGTCGTCACTGAGCTAATCTCCATACTCACACGTGCCGTGTTCTTATCGGCCCTCGGAACCATGTGGATGGGAAGACTCTGGTTACGCACGCCCATGCTGTTCGCCCTCGGGGTCGTATTCAACTTCCTCATAGGCGGCATCACCGGCGTTTTTCTTGCCGATGTGGCGACAGACGTGCAGTTGCAAGACACCTACTTCGTCGTCGCCCACTTCCACTACACCATGATGGGCGGAGAAATCTTCGTCATATTCGCAGCGCTCTACTACTGGTTCCCCAAAGTCATCGGCAGGATGTACTCAGAGACGCTCGGGCGCATCCGCTTCGCGGGCATGTTCGTGCTGTACAACGTCACCTTCCTAGCCATGTTCTGGGTGGGCATGAAGGGCATGAACCGCCGCGTAACCGAGTACCCGGACGCGTTCCAGGCGGGCAACGTCGTCGTGGCCATCGCCGCGTTCCTGCTGGCGGCTGCGTTCCTGCCCTTCGTATACAACTTCATCAAGAGTTGGATATTCGGACCGGCGGCCGGGGACAACCCCTGGCAGGCCCGCACCCTGGAATGGCAGACCACCTCGCCCCCGCCAGAAGAAAACTTCGAGCGGTCGCCAATCATCGTCGGTGACCCGTACGGCTACGGGGAGCAAGGCAACGAGCACGTCCGCTTCCTGCCCGCGGGCGCTTCGTCACAGGCCGACGAGCCAGACGCCGCCGACGGCGCCTGGGGCCAACAATGAGCGCCGAAAAGTTCGCGAAAGTCATGCGCACCGGCTACGGCGCCATCATCGTGCTCGCCGAGATGACCATCGTCGAGTTCGTCATCGCCATTACCACCGACGGCGGAGTGCTGTACAGGTTGCTAACCGTCATAGCCATCGCCAAAGCGTGGATCATCTTCGACTACTTCATGCACATCACCCACCTGTGGAGGCCTGAGCACTAGCATGGCAACTGCAGTAGAAAACTTTACAGAACAGGTACACGACAACCTCGGCATCAACAGGCTGGGTATCTGGCTGTTCTTCGGGTCGGAAGTCTTCCTGTTCGGTGCCGTCATATCGACCCGCTACTACATGCTCGGGTCCAAAACCCCGGACGAAGTCAATCAGGTACTCGGGCTCGTGCTCACGGCCCTGCTGCTCATCAGCTCCCTGACGGCTTATGCCGCCGAAGCAGCCGCCGCAGCGGGCCGCCGCTCGTTGATGCGCTGGTCAATCATCGCCACCATCGTGCTC
Organism: Dehalococcoidia bacterium; assembly: GCA_963579815.1. Classification (GTDB taxonomy): domain Bacteria; phylum Chloroflexota; class Dehalococcoidia; order Lucifugimonadales; family UBA2962; genus CAUZIR01. The sequence goes on along the minus strand of CAUZIR010000055.1, from coordinate 4,584 downwards.
GGCCTCGGGTTCCTATCCGGCGCCGGCCTGGAGTGGTACGAAGCCTTCGAGCACTTCCCCCACACCACTGCCTACGGCACCATCCTGTTCACAACCACAGGCCTGCACGCCTTCCACCTGCTGACAGGGCTCATCATGCTGAACATGAGCCGCAACCCCAACCGGTTCACCACCGAGTCCCACTGGGGCGTCGAGGGCGTGGTGAAGTACTGGCACTTCGTAGACATCGCCTGGGTCTTCATCTACCCGACGCTGTATCTAATCCAGTAGGGAACAGCAAGCGCTCCGCTACCCCACGTGAGCGCTTCGCGCTACTGCGGCTCCCGCAGCATCCCGACGTTCCAGATCGGGGCCTCCGGCATGTCGAGCCGCTCCATCACCCGGAACCCGAAGTGCTCGTATAGCGAAATGTTGAACTCCGAGTTCGTGTCCAAAAACACCGGCACGCCCTCGGCATCGGCCCGGTCGAGCATCGGCCGCATAAGACGAGATGCGTGCCCCTCGCCCTGATGTTCTGGGTCCACGCCTATCGGCCCGAGAAACCAGTGCGGCATCGGCGCATTCCGCCGTCGCATCTTTTCCTGAAAGTTGAGCCCCACCGTCACCTTGCCCCCGCCGTTGCGATAGAACACCAGCATGTCGGACGGCGCGGCCCGCCACATGTGCCCGGCGCTCAGGTGGAACCCCGGCGGCTGCCACGCCGCCACTCCTTCGAAGTCAGGGGAAGTCGCATGTACCTCACCGTGCCGGGAAAGGGCCTTGACCATCGCCCGCCACAGCGGCGGGAAACAGCGCGCCCGCTGGGCCTCGTCCGGCCAGTACTCGCCCGGAAACGGGAAGTCCCAAAACGAACTACCCAGCGTTTTCGCTGCGGCTCCAGCATGCGATCGATCGAGCGCCAGCAGACCCATTCGCGCGCCCCCTAAACCTGTGTCAGCTTCGTCAGCCGTTGTCCCGAGCCCACCGGCGCGCCCACTGCCGTGACGTGGCCGACGTAGATGCTGCCCTTTGAGTCGATGGCCAGGCCGTGCGGCCAGGCGAACAGGCCGGTATTGTCGGCGCTTCCGAACCGTCCCAATATGGTCCCGTTCAGGTTGAGAATGCTCACCCGACCGACGTGCTCGGTAACAGCGATCACCCCGTCCGGGCCCTGGTGCACCTTGCTCGGCATACGAAAGCCGCGCCACATGCCGAGAAAGTCGCCCTTCAGGTCATAAATCTGGATGCGGTTATTGAGCCGGTCGCAAATAAGCACCCGGCCGCGAGTGTCGATGAACAGCCCGTGAATCAGGTGGAACTCCCCCGGTCCGTCCTTACCCGGCTCGCCCCAGCTATTGAGCAGCTCCCCTTCGGCTGAGAACCGGTGGATGCGCGAGTTGGCGTAGCCATTGGCCACGTACACGTCGCCGTTTTCGGCCACTCGCACGCCCGACGGCACATTGAACGGGTGCCCGGCCCGCTCCACCGGGTTCGCCCAGCCGGTGTCGCGGCCCTTTTTCAGGCTGTACCCGGTATCCGACGGTTCGCCGGGAGTGCCCAGCGTCATCAGCTCCTCGCCCGACGGCGAGTACTTGGTCACGGCATGCTCGTTGCGGTTGACCAGGTACACGTTGCCGTCGGCGTCGAAGTCTATGCCGTGCACGTTTTCGTACTTATGCGGCCAGACTCGCTCCAAACTCCCGTCGGGCGCAAAAATCAATAACTCGCCGGTGGGAATATTGAACGCCCAAACGTTGTCATCCGCGTCCACCGACACCCCGGCGCACTCCGCGAAAGTACTCTCGTCGAGGGGCCGCCCCCACCCGACATCGACCTCGTACCGGTTTGGACCGGCAACGACGATCATGGGTTAACCAGGCCTTCGTGAGTGGACCAGTAGCCAGACGATGGGGCTCGCTTCACCGGCGCCGGGCCCTTGCCCTCGCGGAAGTCCTCTACCGAATCCACGGGCTCATAGCCCAGTACGTCCGTAAAGTGAGAGTAGTCGCGGTACCCCCACTTGTTATTGGAAGTGACCATGAACGTGTCGAACTTCAGGTCATCCGGGGCGTTCAGCGACAGCATCAGCGCCTGCACAATGTCGTTATGGCTGAGGAAGTTGGCAAAGTCGTACGTGTCCTCAGGCAAGCCCGAGGGCCTGACCATGCCGATCCGCAGGTTAATGACCGACAGGCCGTGCACGTCGGAAAAGTGGCGCGTCAGCGCCTCGCCCGCCACCTTGGAAACGCCATACAGGCCGTAAGGGTGGAACACCGTCTGATCGACCATGTCCCACTTCTCGAGCACATCGTTGTAGCGTCCAGCTTCTAGGTCCTTGTAGACGCCATCGGCCCGCACCACGCCCTTGATCGTCGCGCCGCTGGACGCGTTCACAACCCGCGTCACCCCGGCCAGGCGGGCGGCTTCCAGCACGTTGTAGGTGCCGGTAATGTTCACATTGACCATGTCGGTCCAGCCGGCGTCCGTCAGCACCGCCGACAGGTGCACCACTGCGTCCTGTCCCTCGAACGCCCCTTTAATGGCGTCCAGGTCGGAAATATCCGCCTGCACAGTGCGCACGCCCTGCACCAAACTCCTGTTCAGCGCCGTCACCTCGTAGCCGCCGTCGGCCTCCAGCCGGTCGCGCAGCAGCCCGCCAATGAGCCCGCTAGCGCCGGTAATCAAAACCTTCTTTGTCATGCCTTGTTACCCCTGTGATTCCTGCATCGCCGCCCCCATTGCAGTAAAGGCGGGCGCAGCGCCAATATAAGGACGACCCCGAATTGCGTCAAACGCGACCGGCTAGTCAGGAGCAAACGTGCAAGAGACCGATGAACTAGAAATCCCCGAGTTAACCGGGGCCGAGATGGTCGAGGTCGACCGGTCGATGGTCGAAGATTTCGGCATCGACCTGCCTCGCATGATGGAGAACGCAGGTCGTGCCCTGGCGCTGCTGGCGCGCGCGCGCTTCTTCGACGGTGATGTGACGGGCCACCGCGTCGCCGTGCTGGCCGGTGCTGGCGGCAACGGCGGCGGCGGCCTCGTCTGCGCCCGTCGCCTCAGTGCCTGGGGAGCCGACGTAGAGGTGCACGTGTCGCGGCCCGCCAGCGAGATAGCGGGCGTGCCCGGCGAGCAACTGGCGATGCTCCAGCGCATGGGCGTGCCCGCGCACGAGCCCTGTGACACGCCGGGTATCGAGCACGTCGACCTCGTCATCGACGCCCTCATCGGCTACTCGCTGCATGGCGCACCTCGCGGCACAACGCTGGCGCTCATCGACGCCGCCAACCTCGCCCTCGCTCCGGTGCTGGCCCTGGACGTGCCCAGCGGCCTCGACGCAACTTCTGGCGAGACGCCGGGTGTCGCCGTCATCGCCGACGGCACCATGACGCTGGCGCTACCTAAAATCGGCCTGTCGGCTCCAACAGCCGAGCCGTATGTGGGCGAGCTTTACCTGGCCGACATCGGTGTTCCTCCTTCACTGTATGCTCGGCATCCACTGAACCTGGCCGTCGGCCCCATCTTCGCGATGCAAGAAATCATCCAGCTACGCTAGAGCGTGCGGCCCCCTAAAGCGTGCGGCCCACGGCAGCCGCTATCGTCTGCATCTCTTTTGCCAGGTCAGGTATCTCCGCCGTTGGAATTGACTGCGGCCCGTCGCTCAGTGCCTCTGCCGGGTTGGGGTGGCTCTCGATAATCAGCCCGTCTGCGCCCGCGGCAATGGCGGCACGCGCCATAGGTACGACGAACTCGCGTACGCCCGTCCCGTGGCTGGGGTCGGCTATGACCGGCAGGTGTGATTCCTTTTTGGCAATCTGAATCGCCGTCAGGTCCAGCACATTGCGGGCGAACTCCCCGTCGAACGAACGGATGCCCCGCTCGCACAAAATCACGTTCGGGTTGCCTATCTTCAGAATGTACTCGGCCGCCAGCAACCACTCTTTTATCGTCGCGTGGAAGCCGCGCTTCAGCAGCACCGGCTTGCCCGTCTCCGCCACCCGTTCCAGCAGGCGGAACGTGTGCATCGTGCGTGCGCCAATCTGCAAAATGTCGGCGTAGGCGGCCACGTCCTGCACGTCGGCCTCGGACATCACCTCGGTGACAATCTTCAGCCCCGTCTTCTCTCGCGCCTCGGCCAGCAACCGCAGGCCCTCTATGGCCATGCCCTGGAAGCTGTACGGCGACGTGCGCGGCTTGAACGCACCGCCGCGTAGTATCGAGAACCCTGACGCTTTCACCGCGTCGGCCGTTGCCATTAGCTGCTCCCGGCTCTCTACCGCGCAGGGGCCGACCATCATGACGACTCTGTTGCCGCCAATCTTCACGCCGCCCACGTCGACGACCGTGTTGCTTGGATGAAACTCGCGACTCGCCTCTTTGTAGGGCTTTTGCACCCGTAGCAGGCTCTCGACCCCGGCCATGTCGCCTAGGCCATCCAGGCGTCCGTCGCCTTTCGTGTCGCCCCTGACAGCGACTATCGTCTGGAGTTCGCCCGAAGTCAGGGCGGTCTCGAAGCCCATTTCCTTGATGCGGCTCTCGACCGCGTTCACCTGTTCGGGGCTGGCGTCTGCTCGCATTACTACTATCAAATTAAATCTCCTAAAT
>CAUZIR010000054.1:0-8504 GCA_963579815.1 Dehalococcoidia bacterium | reverse complement strand
GGCCGACATCATCAACCCCGACGTGTGCAACGTCGGCGGGATTTTGGAGATGCGCGAGATCGCGGCCATGGCCGAGACCTACTTCGTAGGAGTAGCACCCCATAACTACAACAGCACGGCTATCGGGCTGGCGGCCACCGCGCATGCAGCCGCGGGTATGCCGAACTTCGTTATTACCGAGTTCTTCGTCAACCTGGACGCCGTTTCCAGGGAGATCGCCGACAGGCCGTTCAACGTGAAAAACGGCCACATCGCTGTTCCCACAGCGCCGGGGCTGGGACTGGACCTGGACGAAGATGCGCTGGTAGCTCACGGCTATCAGCAGTTCCCCGCGCGCAAGTTCGGCGACCTGCACGACGGGTAAGACCCAGTACGACGACACTGAACCCCGAGATTTGATTGGGTGAAGGCGAGGCGAATGTGCAGGATGCCGATTTCAAGGCGCTGACCGATAGGGCCGGGTTCAGTCTCGATGACGCCGAGACCGCGGATCTGAAAGCCCGATTCGAAGCTGCGATTAAGGTCATCCAGCCACTGCGCGACATCGACATTGGCGAGGGTGACCTGGCAGTGTCGTTCTCTCCCGAGCCAGAGCCGAACAGGGACAGGGCGTGACGACTGCGCCCCTGCACCACCTGACGATCCAAGAGGCCGGAGGTCTCTTAAAAAACAGGTCGCTGTCACCGGTGGAACTGACGACGGCGTTTTTGGACCGCATCGACGATCTCGACCCGAAGCTGAACGCGTTCATAACCGTGACTTCGGAGCTTGCCCTGAGCCAGGCCCGGCAGGCCGAAGCCGAACTGGCAGCAGGTCACTACCGGGGTCCGCTGCACGGCATCCCCATCGCCCTGAAAGATCTATTCGATACCGCTGGCATCGCCACTACTGCCGGGTCTCGTGTGTTTGCGAACCGCATCCCCGAAAAAGACGGCACGGTGACTGCGCGCCTGCGCGACGCTGGCGCGGTGCTGCTGGGAAAGCTGGCGATGAGCGAGAACGCGGCGGGTGGGCCGGACGTGTCCAACCCCTTTCCCGTTCCCAACAACCCGTGGAATTTGGAGCACGGCGCTGGAGGGTCAAGCAACGGCTCTGCCGTGGCGGCATCGGCCGGGCTGGCGATGGGCGCGATGGGCTCGTGCACGCGTGGCTCAATTCGAGCGCCCGCGTCGTTCTGCAACGTGGTGGGCCTGAAGCCGACGTACGGGCGCGTGTCTCGGCATGGCGTGGTGCCGCTTAGCTGGACGCTGGACCACGCCGGGCCGATAACGCCGACGGTGGAGGACGCGGCCATAATGCTGGGCGCGGTGGCAGGGTACGACCCGGCGGACCCGACCAGTTCAAGCGAGCCTGTGCCGGACTACACCAGCGCTTTAGACGGCGGCATAAAGGGATTGCGTATTGGCGTGCCTCGCCATTACTTCTTCGATGAGTCCATGCCGTCGGTGCAGGCCGAGCCGCTGGCGCTCGCCGACCGGGCCATCGGCGAGTTGGAGAAGCTGGGGGCTATCGTGGAAGAGATATCCATACCGGCCCTGGCCATATCCGACGCTGCGGCCCTGGTGATTTTGCTCGGCGAGGGCTTCGCCTTCCACGAGCGCAACCTGGCCGAACACCCGGAACTGTACGGCGAACTGAACCTCGCCGAGTTCAGGGTCGGCGGCCTGTTCTCGATGGCCGAGTACGTGCAGGCTCAGCGCGCCCGCAACGTGCTGAAGCAACAGTACGCCGATGCGTTAACTAGAGTGGACGTGATCGCCTCCCCAGCGTTCGCCGTGGTGGCACCGAGGCACGACGCCGGGCCGGGTACGGCGGTCACCGACATGCCCAGCTACACCGGCCCCTACAACCTCACCGGGCTGCCAGCCATCTCCGTGCCGTGCGGCTTCACCGACGCAGGCTTGCCGTCGGGCCTGCAACTGGCCGGTCGGCCGTTCGAGGAGGCCACCATTCTGCGGGCCGCATACACCTATGAGCAGGCCACCGGGCACCACGCGCTTCGACCGAGTCTTTAGGCCGGCTCTTTAGCTTCAAACAAAGCGTGGGTGCGAACTTTGTTCCCCTGCGCGCAGAGCGGCGTTTATAATCCGAGACGTAGGCACGGGACGATGGTGGAACTGGCGACTGCCAGTGAATGTACGGGGGGTTTTGGCTGCTTACAGAAAGGAGGATATGCGCATTGGACAGTAGTACTTGGAGGTGCTCCCGGTAGGTGTTCCCTGGATCACCTCCTAAGGCCCCGCCTTTTGGCGGGGCCTTTCTTTTTAGCTTTCAAAAAAGCGCCGGGGGTTGTCTACCGTGATGCGGCGTATGTCCGCTTCGGACACGCCGAGTTCGCGCAGACGAGGCAATTGGCGGCGGGTGATGTACAGGAACCGGTCGGGGTTGTGCTTTGCGAACAGGCGCCGGGTCTCTGCACCGCTGGTACCCAGATAAATAGACCAGTCGTGCCCCACCATTAGCCGGTCTGCGTGCCCGGCGTCGACCAGCTTTTTGATGGTTTGGGTGCGGTCTTCGCCCGACGGACCCTCTCTCACCGGCGCGCCAGGGGTGCGGTCCATTCCCAGCCACACGCCCTGTTTGGCCAGGTCGGTGAGGTAGTCCATATCGGTGGTGTCGTTGGAGTGGCCCATGTAGATGTTGGCCATGTCCATGCCCTCGTCTTTGAAGATGGGGATTTGCTGTTCACCCACCCGGCCCGGCGACCAGCTATGGGCGGATATGGGTACGCCAGTCGCTTTTGATGCGCGTGCAGCAGCCCGCAAGATTATCTCGCCCGCCGGTGTGACCCCCTCGGCGTCGTTGGCTACCTTGATGATGCCCGCCTTGATGCCGGTGCTCTCGATGCCCTCTTCTATTTCGCGTATGAACAGCGGGGCGATGTCGTCGGGGTCGGCCTCCCAGAACGTGCGGGGGATGTCGCGCCATATGCCGGTGCAGCAGATGATGTTGACGCCCGACTTTTCCGACACTTCGGCCAGCACTTCCACGTCCCGACCGAGATCGAGCGTGGTCACGTCTACCAGCGTATCTACGCCCTCGGCCTTGCACTCGGTCAGGTGCTCGATGGCGTCCTTTGTGATCTGCGCGCGGTCAAGCCATTCAGGGTAGACCTGCCGTATGCCTGCGCTGGAAAGAATGATGTGGTCGTGGGACAGGGTGAAGCCCAGGTCGGCCGTGTCGAGCGGGCCCAGGACGCTGTTGATCTTGGTCATTTAGTTAGAACCCCTCTATTAGCGCCGCGCGTACCAGCGCCAGTGCGTCCAGGCTTATGCGGGTGCGGTCGGGTCGGCCCCGGCCGGACAGGTTGAAGGTGCGGCGGCGCACGTTGGCACCGTCGGTCACCGATATGTAGGTCTGGCCCTTGGCCAGGTTTTCGGCGTGGTCGTCGGGGTCGGGTACGCCATGCACAGCGACACCCAGGTCGGCCCCGGCCTGAGTCCGCACGGCCATTGCCAGGGCGTCGGCCAGCGCGACCGGGTCGCTCGGCACTCCCCCGTCGGCGGCGGCGAGCAGCCGTTTGATGGGACCGAGGCCGTTGGCCACGACTGCCTCTATGAAGCGTTCCGGCGTGGCTTCCTGCATGCGCTCTGCGACCATGCCGTGGGTGACGTCCTCGTAGGACGCGATGGTCAGGTCGCGCTCGGCCAGCAGGCGGCCGACGACGTCCTCCATTTTGTCGTCATCGATGGCGAAGACGTGGTCGCCCAGCAGTTCACGTACCTCTTGTTCCACCGGATCGATTAGCTTCTTGGCCTCTTCAATCGACGGCGCTTTAGCCGCGATGCGTACATCGACCTGGCCCGGATGAGCGAGCACGCCGACGGTGGGGTTGGACGAATTGGCGATGAGGTGGCCGATGCGGTCGTCCACGTTGCTTTCACCAAGCTGAGCGACTTTCAACACACGGTATGTGATGACTTCGGACAGCCCGTAGCGCTTGCGTATGTAGGGGACCACTTCGTTGTCGAACAGCCACTTGAGCTCGAACGGCACGCCGGGCAGCGCGAAGACGACACCGCGCTTGTCCTCTACCGCGAATGAGGGGGCAGTGCCGTTCGGGTTGTGGATGGGGAGGGACCCGTCAGGGATGAAGGCTTGGCGCTCGTTGTTTTTGGTCATGAGGAACCCACGGCTGCGGAACATGCGCTCGATGGTCTCCAGCAGTTCTGGGTCCAGCACGAGTTCGCGGCCGGTGACCTCGGCGATGACCTCTCTACTAATGTCGTCTTGCGTTGGGCCGAGGCCACCACCGCAGATGACGATGTCGGCGCGGTCCAACGCCCGGTCGATGACGTCGGCCATGCGGCCAGCGTTATCGCCGACGACGGACGTGTGGAACAGGTTCACCCCCAGGGCGGTGAGGCGCTGGGCCATCCAGGCCGAATTGGTGTCGACGATCTGCCCGAGCAAAAGCTCGGACCCGATAGCTACTAGTTCTGCACTTGGCATTTATTGTCCTGAGTAATTGGGTTTGTTCGCTTCGTCTAGTGCGCTGCCCGCAGCAGGGCCGCGCCGTCGGACATGGCCTTTAGCTTTAGGTAGGCCTCGTCTATGTCCATGGGGTTTTGACTTGATGGCGAGAAGCCACAGTCGGGGTTGAGGGTGATTTTGTCGGGGGCGACGTACTGCATGGCCGCTTCGGCGCGGGCGACGACCTCTTCGGGCGTTTCCACATGCTTGTCGGTGTGGTCGATGACTCCCAGTCCCAGCAACTTGTCGGAGGGGAAGCGGGCGAGCGCTTCAATGCCGCCTGCGTCGGGGGTTGCAAGCTCGATCGCGAATCGGTCGGCGTTCATCTGCCCCAGCGCGCCCATGATGAGGTCGTAGGGGCCCTTGGTGCCGTGCCGCCGGTTGAAGTGGGCATGACACAGGTGCACAGACACCGGCACGGTCGCGCCTTCCACCACTGCGTTGACTGACTTCACCGACAACTCCATTTCGTGATCGACGTCGGTTATGTTCTCCCGCTCCCGGTAGGACTCGTCCACCAGCAGAGCCAGCCAGGGGTCGTCCAACTGCACTGCGTCCACGCCCTCGGCCGTGAGGCGGGCGACTTCGTCGCGCACTATGGGGATGCAGGCGTCTATGAACTCTTCCCGAGTTGCATAGGCACCGGTCGAATGCTCGGCCGTCCACATGCGACGCCCGATGGTGTAGGGCGAAGGTATGGCCACTATCACCTTCTTAGAGGCGTGAGACTTGAGGAACCGGGCCTCGTCCACGGCGATGGGCCGGTCGGCACTCAGTTTGTCGACGACCGCCGGGTAGGGCAGGGATGAGACTTTGATACCGGCATCTTCAGTGTGCAGGTCGTAACCGAAGCCACCAACGGCGTCGGCGAAGACCTTTACGTAGCTCTCTCGCCGCCACTCGCCGTCGGACACGTAGTCGAGCCCGGCGCGTTCCTGCATGGCGATTGCAGCGGGCACGGCTGAGTCCAGCAGTTTATCGGCGGCGCCCCAACTCATCACCCCATTCTTGCGGTCCTCGATGAGGTCCCTCACCCACTGGGGTCGGGGCAGGCTGCCCACCACGTATGTCTCGAAACCGGCCTTACCGTCAGTCATTTGTCTCACCTGTTCTATGTGAAATACGGGCCTTTTATGAGGCAAAACTCGTTGCCTTCGGTGTCGGCCGCAATAATCATCGTCCAGTCGTCTTCGCTGATCGTCTCCACCAGGCTCCCGCCGAGGCCCTCCACGAAGCTCATCGCCTCGTCCACGTCTTCGACCTCGAAGTCCACGTGGATGCGGGCCTTGCCCACTTTTGTTTCGGGGACTTCCTGCAACACCGTGGTGAGGCCTGGCGAACCGCCCCACGGTGCCTTGCCAATGGTCTGGTAGTTGCCCCGGCGCTCACCGGCTTTTTCGCCGAGCATGGCCGACCAGAAGGCCGCAGCGCGATCCAGGTCGGCCACGTCGATGATGATGGCCCGCAGTCGGCCGACGCCTCGTTGCTTTATGTTGTTCGCCAATTAATTGCCCCCGGCCTTCCAGCGCTCTATCGCCATTTCGCCGCGAGGGCTGGCGGTTCGGCTTATATCTACGTTGACCACTGTTGGCCTGACTGAGGCCAGGGCCGATTTCAGGGCCGGACCCAGTTCGTCGCGACGAGTGACGTGGATGCCCTCGGCTCCTAAGCCCTGGGCAACGAGGTCGTAGCGCGTGGGTAGCAGGTCGGTGGCCACGACGCGTCCATACGCCCCTAGCTGGATTTGCCGGTCGATGCCCCAGGCGGCGTCGTTGCCGACGATGACCGTGATGGGGATGTTGTGCCGCACGGCGGTGTCTAGCTCCATTGCGTTGAAGCCGAACGCCCCGTCTCCGGTGACAAGAACTGCTTTGCTTTCGGGACGGGCCAGTTTCATGGCGAAGACGGTGCCCATAGACGCCCCGAGCATGCCAAAAGTGGAGAAGTACAGGCGCGAGAGGGGCGAGTAGGCAGACAGGTAGGCCCGGCCGAAGTGGCAGAAGTCGCCCCCCTCGAAGGTGACGCCGTCACCGTTTGACAGCAGGGGTCGAAGCTCTTTGAAAATCGACATGGCGTGCATTGGCACCGTGTCTTCGTCCAGGGACTGCAGCCATGCGTCCATCTCCCTGCGTTCGACCGCCATGCGCTCCAGCCATTCGGACCGGTCTGGCTTAAAGCTGGCGGTCGAGGATTCTGACGCAAGGCCCGAGGCCTCGTCGGCTAGCTGCCCCAGCACGGTGTCCACGTCGCCCAAAAGCCCGACGTCCACGGGTCGATTGCGGCCGATCTCCCCGGCGTCGGGGTCGATTTGAATGATCTTCGCGCTCGCCCCAATTGTCGGCGGCAGGGCATAGCCCATAGTCAGGTCCTGTCGCCTGCCCACCAGTACGACGAGGTCGGCCTCTGGGACGAGCTTGGCCGCCCGATTCAGGCCCAGGTCGTAGAATCCACCGCACCAGGGGTGGTCGTCGGGGATTAGCCCTCGCGCGTCTCCCTCTGTCATTACCGGGGTTCGTGTGACTTCGGCGAAACGGGCCAACGCCTCGCCGGAACGCCCGTACGCCGCCGCCGACCCGGCGATGGCTACCGACCGCTGTGCCTTGGCGATCAGTTCGACGGCCTGCCTTACGCCGGTCTGGTTGGCGCGAGTGGCCGGGGGAGGCGCGAGAGGCAGGTAGTCGAGGTCCGAGGCATTTACTTGGGCCTGCTGCACATCGACCGGGACGGTGAGATGCACCGGACCCCGGCGGCCACTGAGCGCCACCCGGAGAGCGTGGGCGACGGTGTCGGGTATGCGCAGGGGGTCGGTGACCATGACTGACAGCTTTGTTACCGGCCGGGCCATGCCGACCTGGTCGATCTCTTGCATTGCGCCGCGGCCCAGGTGGCTTAGTGGCGCGGAGCCAGAGATGGACAGCATGGGGGCTTCTGCATGAAGCGCGTTGGCCAACGCAGGCACGACGTTGGCGAAGCCGGGTGTGGTGGAGATGACGACGCCGGGGCGGCCGGAGATGCGGCAAAATGCGTCTGCCATGTGTGCGGCGGCCGACTCGTGCCTGGTGTCGATGAAGCGGAACGGACCGTCGGCCATGACGTCGAGCAACGGCAGAACATGGTCCCCGGCTATCGTGAAGACTTCGACCACGCCCAGGCGCTGAAGGGTTTGGGCGAGTACGTGGGCGCCGGTGAGCGCCCCAGAATTTGACCCGGACGTGGACCCGGAAGCGGCCTCAGAGGAAGGATTAGCAGGCATGGCGCCGCCATTCTATCCGCCTATGGTCGCCGGTGCTAAACTCGGGCCACTCTAAAGTGGAGAGGTACCGTGACCGCATTGCAAAACGGGGCCAAACCCGGTCCGCTGGCGGGCTTAAAGGTCATCGACTGGACCATTTGGCAGTTCGGCCCCGTTGCCGGGATGATGCTGGGTGACCTGGGCGCAGACGTAATAAAGGTGGAGGCACTACAGGGCGAGCCTGGCCGGGGGCTGTTCACCGTCAGCGGCATCGATCGCAGCCTGCCTGGCGGGCGGAACTCTTACTTCGAGGCCAACCACCGCAACAAACGGGCCATCGCCGTCGACCTAAAGCATCCTGATGGTGTCGAGATCGTCAGGCGGCTGGTCGCCGACGCCGACGTGTTTTTGCAGAACTTTCGCAAGGGCGTGGCCGAGAGGCTGGGGCTCGGCTACGAGGATCTGAAAGCGATGAACCCGAAGTTGATTTACGGGTCCGGTAGCGGATATGGCCCAGACGGTCCGGACGCGGAGAAGCCAGCTTTGGATACGGTAGGCCAGGCCCGCAGCGGCCTAATGTACGCCACCGGCCCTGAGGGGTCTGACCCCTACCCGGTGCAAGGCGTGGTGTCCGACCAGATCGGCGGGATTATGCTCAGTTGGGGCGTTCTTGCTGCCCTGGTTGCAAGGGAGAAGTCGGGCATCGGACAGAGGGTCGATGCTTCGCACCTGGGAAGTTCGATATGGCTGCAGGGCCTGAGTGTGAGCATGGGCATGCTGACGGCCCACAAGCCCGCCT
>CAUZIR010000053.1:0-8512 GCA_963579815.1 Dehalococcoidia bacterium | reverse complement strand
GCCGAAGTAACGATAGGTCTGGGCCTCGATGAGCGTCGGGCCTTCGCCGCGCCGGGCTCGTGCTACTGCCTCGCCTGCGACCTCGTACATCTCCATGACGTCCTGTCCGTCGACCGTGACGCCAGGCATGGCGTAGCCTGCCGCCCGGTTTGACACCGAGCCACCGGCGACCGAGTACTCGAACGGGGTGGACTCGGCGTAGCGGTTGTTCTCGCACACGAACAGGACCGGCAGGTCCCATATGGACGCCAGGTTCATCGACTCGTGCAGCGAGCCCTGGCTGGACGCGCCGTCTCCGAAGAACACTACCGAGACGTTGTCCCGGCCCTGCACCTTCGCGGCCAACGCGCAGCCGGTGGCGACGGGAATGTTGGACCCGACGACGCCGTTGGCGCCCAGCATGCCCTTGGTAGCGTCGGCAATGTGCATGGTGCCGCCCTTGCCGCCGTTGGTGCCGGTGGCCTTGCCCAGCAACTCGGCCATCATTTCGTTCACCCCAACGCCTTTGGCGATGCAGTGGTGGTGGCTGCGGTGGTTACCCAGCACGTAGTCGCCATCGCCGAGATGAGCGCAGATGCCGGTGGGCACCGCCTCTTCGCCAATGGCGGAGTGCGTGCCGAGAATGCGGCCCTGGTCGGCCTCACGCTTGGCCTGTTCTTCAAACCGGCGGATGAGAACCATGGTCTCGTACATCCACGTCAGTTTTTCCTTGGGAATCGATCCCTGTGCGGTCGTCATAAACTACCCTCCAAGTGGTGGTGGAAAAAACGCCTTTCTCCAGCCAGCGAGACCCGGCGGTCTGCTGGTGGCGGGATTATAAACGATAACCCTATAATCCGGCCGACACTCCTATTTTTAGATTGCTTAGAACGCACCGTTCAACGAAGGACTCAACCATGCGACGCATACTCATAGCCGACCAGCTAATTGACGGAACCGGCGCGCCCGCCGTCCCCAACGGCGCACTGATAGTGGAGAACGGCCGTATTGAGGCCGTGACCACTCGTGACCAGCTGGGTGCGAACCCCGAGGGCGACGTGGTCGAGCTGGCCGGTGGCACCATTACGCCGGGCTTCATAGAGGTGCACGCGCACATGCACTGCTCGGCCGAGGCCGACGCCTATGAGCAGGTCATGCACGAGACCCACGACGAACTGCTCATGCGCTCGGTAGATGCAGTTCGCTCCACTCTCGCATCTGGCGTGACGACGATGCGTGACCTGGGCAGTCGCAACGAGATTGCGTTCCCCATAAAAAAGGCCATAGCCGACGGCAAGATTCCCGGCCCCAGGCTGCTGGTGACCGGCACGCCCATCACAACGACTGCCGGCCACTGCAACAGCTTCGGCACCGAGGCCGACACCGTCGAGCAGGTGGTTACGGCGGTCCGTCGCCAGATAAAGCTGGGGGCTGACTACATAAAGATGATGTCCACCGGGGGCGCGTTTACCCCCCGTAGCAACGTGCGCGCCGCCCAGTACCCCGTGTCTACCCTGCGGGCGGCCGTAGAGGACGCCGAGCGCATGGGCGTGCGGGTCGCGGCACACTGCCACGGCACCGTGGGCGTGGCCAACTGCGCAGAGGCGGGCATTCACAACCTCATTCACAGCACGTGGCTATCGGAAAACCCGGACGAGAGCTGGGACTACAAGCCCGAGGTGGCCGACATGATGGCCGCAAAGGGCCTGTGGGTGGACCCGACCGTCGCCATAGCCGCCATTCGCGACATCAAGGGCGTGGAGATGGACCCCGGTGCGACGTCTGCCGTACTGGACGACCCCGAGGGCCGCTACTCCATTCTGCGGGACATGTGGGACCGGGGCGTTAAGTTCGTCACCGGCCTGGACACCGGCATGGCCCACGTGGAGTTCGGCGACTTCGCCTTCACCCCGCAAGTCATGGTCGAGGGCATGGGCATCTCGGAAATGGCCGCCATTGTGTCGTCCACACGCACTTCCTCAGAGTGTTTGGACATCTCCGGTGAGACCGGCACGCTAGAGGTCGGCAAGTCGGCCGACGCTTTGATAATCAACGGCGACCCGCTGGCCGACATCCGGACGCTGCACAACGTCGACACCATCGTCAGCCAGGGCAACGTGGTGAAGCAGGCGGGCAAGCTGCTTATTTAGGGGCTGGGCACTCCTAGCTCGGCGAGGATGCCTGCGAGCCGGGTCTTTTCGGCGACGGTGAGGTCGTGGAAGGGCGGGCGAACGGACCCGGCCTGGATGCCGACGTACTCGGCCGAGGCCTTGAGGACGTTGGTGGCGAAGCCGCCGAAGTCCTCGTCCACATAACGCCAGAAAGTCGATTGGCGCGAGTGCAGCAGGTCGGCTTCGGCGTACTTACCGGCCTCTAATAGCGCCCAGAACTCGGCCTCGCCCTGTGGCCAAAATGCGCCGATGCCGGTGATGTACGAAGTGGCCCCGTGCTGGTGGGCCAGGCCCGCAAGGTGGCCGTAGGAGTTGTCCACGATAGCGAACCGGTCGGAGTAGCGGTCCATGGTCTCGACGTAGTCCTGGAACGAGGGCAGAAACCCGCGCTTTATCGAGACGATGCTGGGTATTTCGGCCATGACCGCGGTAGCCGGGCCGTCCACGCTGCCGCCCAGGCGACGCCACGACTGGTCGTAGATCATCAGGCCGATGTCGGTGCCCTTGGCGATCTCGGTGTACCAGTTCACGACGCCCTGTTGGTCCATGCCGTGGTAGTAGTACGGCGGCGGAACCATCGCCACCTTTGCCCCCAGCGCGAGTGCGGCGTTGCAGCGCTCGATGACTTCGAAGTGGGAACTGGAGGCGACGCCGACGGCGATCTCGATGTCGCCGTTGGCCGAGTCGATGGCCGCCTCCACGACGGCCCGGTGCTCGTCACGGGACAGGGTGTTGTATTCGCCGGTGCCGGACGGGCAGATGATGAAGCCCTTGCCTCGCGATATGCCGCCGTCCACCACGTGACGTACGTTCTTACGCAGGGCGTCGGTATTAAGCTGATAAGAGCCGTCGAACGGGGTCATCAGCAAAATGGCCGGTCCCCGTAGCTCTTTGCGAATCGCGTTGTAGTCCATCAGATCCTCCCTTTATTCGCGGGCATTCGCGGGCATCGGGCAAATCTTAGCAGTTACCCGGCCTGATGGTGCTCACTGTGAGTACCGGCTGGGACTGCCATCCGTATGATGTGCTCCATCACTGCCCGAATCGCCGTAGGGGGGACGCCATGACATCAACGCAGACGGGTTTGGTCCAGACCGTGCTGGGCACTCTTGCGCCCGAAGATTTGGGCATTACGATCATGCACGAGCACATGCTCGTCGACCTGGCGTGCTACTTCGACATGCCGGAGGAGGCGTCCCAGCGGGCCTGGGTGGACGCGCCGGTGACGATGGACCGCCTGGGCAAGATGATGGCCAACTGGTCGCACAACCACGACACCGGCCAGCTATGGGACGTCGAGGTAGCCATAGATGAGGCGCTCAAGTACCGCTACGCGGGCGGGGTGTCGCTGGTGGACGCTACGAGTCTGGGCCTCGGCCGCGACCCCCTCGCTTTGGCCCGCATATCCCGCGCGACGGGACTAAACATCATCATGGGCGGCAGCTACTACGTGCCGGTCTCTCATCCAGCCGACATGGACGACCGGACCGAGGACGAGTTGACTGAAAAGATCGTCCGGGACGTGACGCTCGGCGTGGATGACACGGGCATTAAGAGCGGCCTCATCGGCGAGGTGGGAAATTTTCACCCCCTGAGCGAGAACGAACGTAAGGTGCTGCGGGCCTCGGCACGAGCGCAGGTCGAGACCGGCGCGCCAATAATGATCCACCCTGGTATCGACGACTGGTCTCCCCACGGCATCCTGGAAATTCTGGTGGAGTCCGGTGCCGACCCTCGCCACATAGTGTTCGCGCACCTGGGCATGGCGATTTGGGACATGGGCGCCATGACTGAACTGGCCCAGGCTGGCTGCTTCATGGAGTTCGACCACCTAGGCGCTTACGAGGACTCGTCGATCCGGTACATGGGCGAGTACAACGACTCCGCCGTGAGCGACGTGCAGGAGATGGACAAGATCGAGTACCTGGTGGATAAGGGCTTCGGAGACCAGGTCGTCGTGTCCCACGACATCAACTTCAAGCACTCGCTCACCAAGTACGGCGGCAAGGGCATTGCCCACATTCTGGACAGCATCGTGCCTCGATTGCGTCGTCGGGGGTTCGAGGAGGGTCAGATCGACGCGCTACTGGTGGGCAACCCGCGGCGGGCGCTGACTTTCACCTAACCGAGCGGCAGTCCAAAGCCCGGCTCGGCGGCCAACTTTGCCAGCACGTGAGCGTCGCCTTCGAACGCCATTTCCGGGATCGGCTCGGCCAGTGGTCCGGTGAGGTGCAGCCAGCGCAGTTCGGAAAGCTCTTCGCCGGGTCGCTCGTTGCCGCTCACTACGCTGGCCGCGATGACCACGACCAGCGCGCTGAACGCATCGAAGTGGTTGGTTACTACGTTCAGTAGCCGCTCGGGCTTTATAACCAGGCTGGTCTCTTCGTGCGCTTCCCGGACGGCCGCAGCGGACACGTCCTCACCCGGCTCGATGGCCCCGCCGGGGAAGGCCCACAGGCCGGTGCGCACGCCCGTGGCACGCCGCCCGAGCAGGACGCGGCCGGTGGCATCGGTGATGACGACGGCGACGCAGGGAACGGCCAAACGGCCGCTCGCGCCGGGTTTACCCACGGCCAAGTTCACCAACGGCCAAGTTCACCAACGGGACAAAAGCCCTAAATGGCCGAGCCCATGGACAGGCAGGTAACGGTGCGGACGATGCCGCCAATGGTGTGGATGTCGGACGTGACCAGGTTGCCGACCGCGGTCAGGTCGGCGGCGTCCACCACCGCGATGATGTCGTAGGGACCGGTCACGGCGTCCACCGTGACAATCGCGGGCAGGGCCAACAAGGCGTCGGACACGGCCGTCGTCTTCCCCACGGACGTCTCGATCAATACATAGGCTTTAGTACTCAAGAGTCACTTCCCCCTCAGCTCCGATTCTAGGAGCGCCCCCGAACGGGTGTCAAACGGGGGGCTTGTTGGGACGACTCGCCATGTGAGACGACGAACAGGTAGTGTTCTCTCTTGTGCCTCTGTCGCCGTGCGGCGAAGGGAGCCGGTGATGCGGACGTAGAGCGGTGAGGATGTTGAGAGGGAGACAAGTGACGACAGCTAGTGCTACCCAAGGCGCAACTGGGGACATAGATGAAGGCCACCCGCGTCGCTGGTTGATCCTGGCGGTGATGTGCCTGAGCCTCATCCTGGTTGTGGCGGCCGTCAGTTCGCTGAACCTCGCCATTCCCACTATTCGGGGCGCGCTGAATGCTTCCGGTACTCAGCTTCTGTGGATAGTGGACTCGTACGGGCTGGTGTTCGCGGGCTTTCTGCTACCGGCCGGGGCGCTGGGTGACCGGTTCGGCAGACGCGAGGCGCTCATCGCCGGCCTGGTCATCGTACTAGTAACGTCCGTTGGGGCCAGCTACGCCGGCTCGCCGTTCAGCCTCATAGCCTGGCGGTCGGCGATGGGCCTGGGCGCTGCGCTGATGATGCCCGCGACGCTATCTATAGTCACCGTCGTTTTCCCCAAGAAAGAACGCTCGCGTGCCATCGCCATATGGGTGGGGTTCGCCGGTGCGGGCGGGGCGCTGGGCCTGCTGGGCGGCGGCATACTGCTGGAGGCGTTCTGGTGGGGGTCGGTCTTTTTCGTGAACGTGCCCATAGCCGCTGTGGTCCTTATTGCGACGGTGGCCATCGTGCCGACGTCCAGGGACTCAGAAAAACGGGCGCTGGACTACGTCGGGGCGGTAGCGTCCATCGTCGGACTGGCCGCGCTGCTCTACGCCATTATCGAAGGCCCTGCGCGTGGTTGGGGCGAGCCGCTGACCATAGCCGCGTTCGTTGTGGCAGGAGGCCTCCTGAGCGGCTTCGTGTTGTGGGAGTTACGTACGAGCTGGCCGATGCTCGACCCCAGGTTCTTCAAAAACCGACGGTTCTCGATTGGCAGCATCTCCATAACCATGGTGTTCCTCACCATGTTTGGGTTCTTTTTCGTCATCACCCAGTATTTCCAGTTCGTGCAGGGGCTCTCGCCGCTAAATGCCGCCGTCCGTACGCTTCCTCTCACCGGCATTTTCATACTGGTATCGCCGCTGAGCGTCACGCTCAAGCGCCGCTTCGGGGGTCGCTCCACGGTGACGTTCGGGCTGCTCGTCGGGGCGCTCGGCTTCGGCATGTTCGGGCTTTTGACCCCCGACTCTCCCTACTGGTTCATCGTCATTCCCATGATGATCATGTCCGGGGGCATGGCGATGATGATGGCGCAGTCGTCTGAAGCCATAGTCACGTCACTACCGCAGGACAAGGCGGGGGTGGGTTCGGCCGTGAACGATACGACCCGCGAGGTGGGCGGCGCCATCGGCATCGCGGTTATGGGCTCTATCCTGGCGGTGGGGTACCGGTCCGGACTCGGCGACGTTGTTGACACCCTCACTCCCGAATCAGCGGAGCGCGTGCGCGACTCTATCGGACAGGCGCTTTCAGTAGCAGCAGACGCACCGGCCGAGCAGGCGCGGCTCATCACTGACGCTGCGGCGAATGCGTACACCGACGGCCTGGCCCTGGCGTTCTTCGTGTCGGCGGGTCTGATGGTGGCAACGGCCATTGTGGTGGCTGTGTTCCACGCCGGTGATGGCCCAGAGGTCCAGGCGTAAGAGACGCAGACGCAACAAGACTCAGGGGCCTCTCCCATATAATCTGGCCGAGTCCTGACGGCGCTATAAGCGCTAGCGGGTAATTTTGGAGTGGAGGCGTTGCGGTGCCCGATACCGATATGTTCAGGAAAGCCTGGGGCAAGTTTGCCACCGGCGTCTCGGTCATAACGTCTACCGACGAAGACGGGAAGGTTCACGGCATGGCCGCGAACGGCATTGCGTCGGTCTCCCTCGACCCCATGCTGGTGCTGGTGTGTGTCGATCACCGGCGCAATACCTATAAGCGCATCCGCGACTCCGGCCGGTTCGCCATAAACATTCTCCGCGACGACCAAGTCACGGTCGCCGAGCACTACGCGCGGCCCCCGGAGACGCGGGTGGGTGGACCCGACTCTGACGTTGTGATCACCAAGGCCGGCGGGGCGAAGATCGAAGATAGCCTGACGTTCATGGACTGCGCCGTTTTCGAAGAGTTCACCCAGGGCGACCACACAATATTCATAGGCCAGGTAGAGCACCTAGAGGTCGGCGAGGGCAAGCCGCTCATCTTCTTTGAGTCCAAGTTCAACGAGATTGCTCACGACGGGACCCCTCCCAACTGGGGCTAGTTGGGGCACACGTTTAACTAAAGGCGAACTTGGTGAGACTCCCTACGTGTAGCATTAGTAGTTTGTAACTAATTTCACTAGATTCCGGAGTCTTGATGGACGAGCTTTCCCGTCCAGCTAGGATTCGCACTGAAATCCTGGCCGGACTCACCGTCTCACTGGCTCTCGTGCCCGAGGCGGTGGCCTTCGCTTTCGTGGCAGGCGTCGGGCCGCTGGTCGGCCTGTACGCGGCCTTCATTGTTGGCCTCATAACCGCCGTGTTCGGCGGTCGACCGGGGATGATTTCCGGTGCCACCGGGGCGCTCGCCGTCGTCATGGTCGCCCTGGTGAGAGACCACGGCGTCGAGTACCTGTTCATAACGGTGGTCCTAATGGGCATCATCCAGGTCACCGTCGGTGCGCTACGGCTGGGCACGCTCATTCGCATGGTGCCGTACCCGGTAATGCTCGGGTTCGTGAACGGCCTGGCCATCGTCATTTTCCTCGCCCAGTTGGACAGCTTCAAGCACACCGGGGCCGACGGCCACGAGGCCTGGCTTCCTGCGGGCGACCTGGCGATTATGGTCGGGTTCGTCGCCCTGACAATGGCGGTGATTTTCCTGCTGCCCAAGGTGACCAAGCGCTTCCCGCCCGCGCTCGCCGGGATCCTCGTTGTATCCGGCATAGTCATCGTCGGTGGGGTGGCCACCAACACAGTGGGCGACCTCTCCAGCATCTCGGGGGGCCTGCCCTCGTTCGGCATTCCAGACGTGCCCTTCTCGTTCGAGACTGCTCGGATAGTCCTGCCGTTCGCCTTCATCCTCGCCGCCATTGGGTTGATCGAGTCCCTGCTTACCCAGACGCTGATTGACGGGATAACCGAGACAAAGAGTCAGAAGAACCGTGAATGCATGGCCCAAGGCGCGTCAAACGTGGTGACCGGGTTTTTCGGCGGCATGGGCGGGTGCGCGATGATCGGCCAGAGCATGATCAACATCAAGTCCGGCTCCCGCTGGAGGCTGTCGGGCATCGTGGCGGCGGTACTGCTGCTCATCTACATCCTGTTCGCCTCATCGCTCATCGAGCGCATCCCCATCGCTGCCCTGGTTGGCGTCATGTTCATGGTGGTTATCGGAACGTTCTCGTGGTCCAGTCTGAGAATTATCCGCAAAATCCCCCTG
>CAUZIR010000052.1:0-8667 GCA_963579815.1 Dehalococcoidia bacterium | reverse complement strand
AGACTTCGATGCCTGGGTGGCGGCGCAGCTCGCAGATTCTGTGGTGCCTGTCGACCCCCTCGTACAGCAAGGCCATGACCTGTTCATGTCAATTGAGGCGGGGTGCTGGGCGTGCCACACCATTCGCGGTAGCGCCAACGCATTTGGCCAGGTCGGCCCCGACCTGACCCACTTTGCCAGTCGTCGGCACTTGGCGTCTGGAATTATGGAAAACAACCACGAGAACCTGGTTCGCTGGCTCACCGATCCCAACGACGTCAAGCCGGGCAACGTAATGTCCAGAGACGCGGCCGTATACAACGACCCCGATCAGGCGCTCTCCGAGCCCCAGGTCGCTGCTCTCGCGGCATACCTTAGGAGCCTGGAATGACGAGCCTATCGGTCCCCATGATTAAGCGTCCGGTCCACCCCGTAGGGGCGTGGGGTTGGATTACGACGATCGATCACAAAAAGATCGGCATCATGTATGGGATCACCGCGTTCATTAACTTCCTCATCGGTGGCATTGAGGCCATCATCATGCGGGCGCAGCTTTCCGGCTCGAACGCCGACATAGTCAGCCCCGAGGTCTACAACCAGCTGTTCACCATGCACGGCACGACCATGATCTTCCTGGCGATCATGCCGTTGGGTGCCGCGTTCTTTAACTACCTGATCCCATTGCAGATCGGCGCTCGCGACGTGGCATTCCCCCGGCTGAACGCGTTCAGCTACTGGGTCTTCCTCGCTGGCACGCTCATGCTGCACCTGAGCTGGTTCCTGGGCGAGTCGCCCAACGCTGGCTGGTTCGCCTACGCACCGCTTA
Source organism: Dehalococcoidia bacterium (assembly GCA_963579815.1). Taxonomy (GTDB): domain Bacteria; phylum Chloroflexota; class Dehalococcoidia; order Lucifugimonadales; family UBA2962; genus CAUZIR01. The sequence goes on along the minus strand of CAUZIR010000052.1, from coordinate 7,862 downwards.
CATCGACGGCGTTCAACCCGGGCCACGGTGTGGACTTCTGGGTGGTGAGCCTCCAGGTTCTGGGCATTGCGTCGCTTGCGGCCGCGTTCAACTTCATCGTGACGATCATCAATATGAGAGCGCCGGGCATGCACATGATGCGCCTGCCGCTGTTCACTTGGATGACGCTTATTACGGCCATACTTTTGGTGCTGGCCTTCCCGGTGATTACCGTGGCGTTGCTCGAGCTACTGTTTGACCGCAACTACGGCATGAACTTCTTTTTCACCGCTGCCGGTGGCGACCCGGTTCTTTGGCAGCACCTGTTCTGGGTGTTTGGCCACCCCGAGGTGTACATACTCATTTTGCCAGCCATGGGCATTGTGTCGGAGATACTGCCCACGTTCTCTAAAAAGCCGCTGTTCGGCTACTCCACGGTCATTCTGGCGGGCGTGATTATCGCGTTTATGGGCTGGCTGGTGTGGAGCCACCACATGTTCACCGTCGGGTTGGGACCGATACCCAATACCGTGTTCACCATTACGACGATGGCTATCGCGATTCCCACGGGGATCAAGATATTTAACTGGATATTCACCATCTGGAAAGGTTCTGTCGAATTTAGAACACCGATGTTGTTCGCCGTTGGCTTCATAGTCACGTTCACCATTGGCGGTATAAGCGGCGTGATGCACGCGATGTCGGCCTCCGACGCGCAGCAGCAGGACACCTACTTCGTCGTCGCCCACTTCCATTACGTGCTGTTCGGCGGCGCGATTATGGGCATTTTCGGCGCCCTTTACTACTGGTTCCCCAAGTACTCGGGCAAGATGTATAACGAGGGTCAGGGCAAAACGCACTTCTGGCTCATGTTCATCGGCCAGAACCTGACGTTCTTCCCCATGCACTTTTTGGGCATGGACGGCATGCCTCGCCGCATCTACACATACGGCGCGGACATGGGCTGGACCGAGGTCAACGCGCTTCAGACCGCCGGGGCTATCGTCATAGTCCTGTCCGTCCTAGTGTTCATGAAAAACTTCATCCAGAGCTGGCGCTCTGGCAAGCAGGCACCGGGCGACCCCTGGGATGCGAGAACCCTGGAGTGGTCGATTTCATCGCCGCCACCCGAATACAACTTTGAAGAGATTCCTATAGTGCAGGACCGTGACGACTGGTGGGCCCAAAAGCGTGGCCTTGTCCCCCGAGTAGCACCGTCCGAGGGCTCTGGAGACGGGCATGGTATTCACATGCCGCAGGCTTCGTTCTGGCCGCTGGTCGCCGCCATAGGCATATTCGTTGGTGCCTGGGGGGTTATCTACAGCGTTCCGGTGCTGATAATCGGAGCCGGAATTATGATCTTCGGGGTGTATGCCTGGTCTTTTGAACCGGTCAACGACCCAGAACCGACCGCCTCTGGCGACGCGAACTAACCGAGCGATACGAATATGACTACTGGAGAAGAGATGGCCCAGGCGCCCACTGCCGCTGATGCGGCCGCCCCCGAGGCGCATTCCGGCGGCGAGCATGAAAAGACCACCACCGGTCTGAACCACAGGAAGCTGCTCATGTGGGCTTTCCTGGCTTCAGACTGCATGTTCTTCGCAACCCTCATTGCCACCTACCTTGTTTACAAGGGCAAGAGCAAAGTAGGAGCGCTCCCGGAGGACGTGTTCAGCATCCCGGTAACGTCGGTAAGCACCTTCGTGCTGCTGATGAGTTCCATGAGCATGGTGCTCGCCTACGCAGCCCTACGGCGCGGGTCGCTCAAGGGCTTCCGCATCTGGCTGCTCTCGACCATTCTGCTGGGCTCGACCTTCTTAGGGTTCCAGGTGTTTGAGTTCTATGAGTTCATCAACCACGAAGTAACCATCGACTGTCACGAGTTCGCAGCGAACCCCGATGGCTTCTCCCCGTTTGAGGCGGGCATAGCCGGTGACGAGTGCACCGAGGGCGTGGATGAGTACGAAGGTATTCACGGTCTGACCCCGAGGACGAACCTGTTCGGCACGACGTTCTTCACCCTCACCGGCCTGCACGGCACGCACGTAACGATCGGCGTTATCTGGCTGCTAGGCCTTTTCTTCTACTCGTTCAAAAAGGGTGCCGTCACGCCTGCCCGTCACCTCGATACCGACCTCGCGGCGCTTTACTGGCACTTCGTCGACGTCGTGTGGATCATCATTTTCCCCGTTGTTTACCTATTCGGAGTGTTTGAGGGGTTTCCCACTTAGGCGATGGCAACCGAACAGATGACAGACGACCATTCTCTTGCCGCGGGGCCTGCCGGGTCCGAGGAGGCTGAGTCTCATAGTGAGCACCCGACCCCGCTGACCTACTTCAAGGTGGCGATGACCCTCGTGGTCCTCACCATTTTGGAAGTGGTGCTCTTCCTGATAGACGCCCTGAGTTACGGGATTATCCCCGTAATCGCTATCCTCTCGATTGCCAAGTTCGCACTGGTGGGTCTGTTCTACATGCACCTGCGCTTTGACCACCGGTTGTTCTACACAATGTTCGTGGCCGGGCTGATCCTTGCCCTCGGCGTGGTCTTCGCCATCATGGGCCTGTTCAGCTGGTTCGACGTATAAGCTGACCGGCCCGGCTGGAGCGCGTTTTGCCTGGTAGTAGCTCGGTCTGGAACCACTGGCACGCCCACCCGGACGTGATTATCGGCCTTGCCCTGCTGCTCGGGGCCTATCTCTACGCCGTCGGTCCGATGCGCGTACGGCGCGGGCTGACCGAAGAGGTACAACCCAGACAGGTGGCGATGTTCACCGGCGGAGTGCTGGTTATCCTGCTGGCTCTTACCTCGCCGCTGCATGAGCTGAGCAACAATTACTTGTTCTCTGCTCACATGATCCAGCACGTGGCCCTGACGCTCATTGCGCCCCCGTTGCTGCTCGCGGGCACGCCCGGATGGGCCATCAGCCCATTACTGGGCGTTAAGCCCATCCGCGCGGTGGCCAGGGTCCTCACTCACCCCGTCTTAGCGTTCGCCGCTTTTAACCTGATGTTCTCGTTCTGGCACTTCCCGGCCCTGTACTCCGGGTCTGTCAGCTTCCACAGCGTCCACATTGCCGAGCACCTGCTGTTCATGGTCACCGGTGTCATGGTGTGGTGGCCGTTAATGAGCAATTCGACAGAACTACCGCGGCTGTCCGAGCCCATGAAGATGATCTACTTGCTGGCAATGTCCATCGCGCAGATTCTGGTCTTCGCCCCGATAACGTTTTCCCAACAGCCCATCTACCAGTTCTACGTCGACGCCCCGGCCATCTGGGGCATTGGCGCCCTGGTCGATCAGCAGGCTGGTGGCCTCATCATGAAGGTCGGCGGCGGTGTACTATTCATGTCCATGCTCATCGTTACGTTCCTGCGGTGGTTTTCCCGGGAAGAGACTGAGAATGGAAAGCAGCGCGAAGAAAACAAGCGACTGGCACTTGGTCTGCGACAGGCACAGGCCCGCAACACCGGCCAGACACACCAATAGAAACTCGCATTAAGATTCGGAGAACACGATGATCCAGAACCAGATCAAACTAGCGCTGTTGATTCCCATAATCTCCGTCGCCGTTGTGGTGGTGATAGGCGGGGGACTGGGTGCAATTTTCATCGGCGCGGACAAAGCGGGTGCGGGCGAGTGGGGAGCCATAATCATCGGCCTGGCGCTGGTCGTTTTCGTGCCAACTTTCGCCTTCTTGTTAGAGCGCATGGCCGATAAGGGCGCAAAAGCCTAGACACCCTGCCCCCAACGACAGTCCGGCCTCCGGCGTCCCCACCAACGATGACCCTGGCGGGCCCAGATGAAGCAGAGTGTGCGGTGATGTGGCGGTGGAGACGTTGGGCGCTATTGGGCTTCGCTGCGGCCCTGGCAGCCCTGGTACCGGCGGCATGCGGCGGCTCTGGGACAGCCGGGGATTCGTCACCCGAAGGCCTATCTGGTGAGTTTCGGGGCACCACCCTGAATCCTCCGCAGCAGGCGTCCGACTTCACCTTCACCGATCAGTTCGGCGACCAGGTATCCCTTTCCGAACACAGGGGCAGCGTCGTCATCCTTACGTTCCTGTACACCTACTGCCCGGACGTGTGTCCGGTCGTTGCTGGCCACCTGACCGACGTGCACAAGCAGCTATCGCTGGACCAAGACGACGACGAAGCCGTCTTCATCATCGCTGTAAGTGTCGACCCCGAGCGGGACACCGTTGAGCGCGCGCACGAGTACTCTCGCCAGTACGGCATGCTCGATGAGTGGTCCTACCTTGTCGGCAGCGAACAGGAGCTATCTCAGACCTGGGGCAGCTACTACGTGTCAGCTGCCCCACTGAAAGCTGACTCGCTGGACGCCGACCCGCTTGAAAGCGTCGACGGGTCGGCCGACTCGCTGGCCGAACAGATCACAGCGGCCTACACGGTTAATCACCAGACCCCGGTCTACCTCATAGACCGCGACGGAATGATACGGACGCTCTTCACGTTACCGTTCGACCCAAAGGACGTGGTGGCCGACGTGCGTACACTTCTCGAGTAGGCGCCCTTGTCACAGGGGCAGAGCGTTTTAGCCAGACAAAAAGAGAGGCCCGCCAATTGGCGGGCCTCTTAATTATCGAGTGGGGCAGTTGGTGCGGTGCGGTTAGGCGGTCACCAGTTGCTCTTTGGCTTTATCGACCACCGCTTCGAAACCGGCTGGGTCAAGCATGGCCAACTCGGCCAGCATCTTGCGGTCGATGGCTGCGCCAGCCAGCTTCAGGCCGTGAATGAGACGGCTGTATGACAGACCGTTCAGCCGCGCCGCAGCGCCAATGCGAACGTTCCACAGCCTGCGCATGTCGCCCTTCTTCTCTTTGCGGTGCGCGTACGCGTACGACAAAGCGTGCAGCATCGACTCGTTCGCCTGCCTGAACAGGTTGTGGCGGCCTGCGTGATGACCCTTGGTCAGCTTCAGCAGTTTCTTATGACGGCGGCGCTTGGTGACGCCTCGCTTAATCCTGGTCATTTGATCTCTCTAGAGTGGGGTGTGGCTAAACCGCCAAGGCGTCGCCCTGGAGATGGAGTGCGTGGTTAGGGCAGGCCGTTAGGAAGAAGCCTGCGTATCATCTTCTCGTCGGCCTTCGCTACCGGCAGCTTTTGTCCGTACATCCGCTTGACGTTGGCAGGCTTCTTTCGCCGAAGGTGGCTGCGGTGCCCCTTCATGCGGCGAAGCTTGCCGGTCCCTGTAATGCGGAAGCGGGCGGCCGCTCCCTTGTGAGTTTTTAGTTTAGGCATTGTTTTGTATTAACTCGCTGCTAGGGAAGGCTCCGACTCGGTAGCCTTGTCCGGCTTGTTCTTCGCCGGCATCAGTATCATCGTCAAAAAGCGGCCCTCAAAAGACGGGGCCTTTTCCACCAGTGCATCCTCTGTAAGATCGTCGGCCACGGCCTTCAGTACGTTCATTCCCACCTCGGGGTGGGTGATCTCACGACCTCGGAACATGACCGAAACCTTGACCTTCGCGCCCCTGGCCAAGAGCCTTTTGACCAATCGTGTCTTGGCGGTGCGGTCGTGGATGCCGATGCGGGTCTTAAACCGCACCTCGCGCAACTCGTTGGTTGTCTTGGCCTTCTGCAGTTTTCGGGCGGTACGGTCCTTGCGGCTGGCTTCGTACCGGAACCGGCCATAGTCCATGATCCGGCACACGGGTGGCCGTGCAGACGGAGCTACCTCGACGAGGTCCAATCCCTTGCTTTCAGCCAGGGCTATGGCTTCAGATGTGACCATGACACCCAGCTGCTCACCCTCTTCGTCAACCAGCCGGACTTCCGGAATTCTTATGCGCCCGTTGACTCGGTAGTCTTTAGCTATGTTGTGGCCCCCGGCTCCTGTGCCGCTTGTTCTTGTTTTTTACGCGATTTCGCGCGAATGCGTTATTGTCCAGGCCGTGCCTGACTACCCTCGACTATAGCATACGGCTTTAGGCCCATCAACAAGGAGCGCAGGGGCCATAACGAGGGTGCGCCAAATCGCTTTTGCCCGGACCTGCATCGAATCGATTGTTAAGTAGGAGGCCGCCGAACCATGATGAAGCCTAGGATAACCATATATTAGCGTTATTCACTTTTCATCGGATAACGAGGAGAAAGGCAAATGACAGAAGAACAAACGCGAGTCGAAGACGTTGATACACTCCCCGAATCTAAGGGCGAGCAAGGTCTTACAGGAAGAACTTTCCAACCACCCCGAGGTCGAGGTGAAGCTGGGCACCACCGTCAAGCAGTTCCACGGGGACGGCAAGCTTAGTTCCGTCACGCTGCAAAACGTCGCCACGGGCAAAACCGAGGTAATCACGCCGGGCGGGGTGTTCATCTTCATCGGCCTGACACCAAACACCGGGTTCGCCAAAAACTTCGTCGACCTGGACCAGTGGGGCTTCATCAAGGCCAGCAAGACCATGGAGACGTGCGCGCAGGCAGCACCAAGCAGGTGGCGGCCGCAGTTGGGGAAGGCGCTCCGCCGCCCTGATGATCAGGAGCTTCCTGGAAACCACCCAGGGCAGCCGGGGCTACAAGGGCGACGAGTAGTCGGCGCTAGGCCCTGGCTGCCACCTCGGCCGTAATGCGTTCGACTATTTCGTCAATCGGCGTCGCGCCCAGGTCTTCGCCGGAGCGCAGGCGCACAGCCGCCGCACCGGCCTCTGCCTCGCGGTCTCCCACGACCAGCATGTAGGGAACCTTCTGCTTTTGCGCGTTGCGTATCTTGGCGCCCATGCGGTCGTTGGCGTCGTCCAGTTCGGTCCGCAGACCGGCCGTTGTCAGTTGTTCGACTATCTCGCGTCCATAGTCATGGTGCCTGTCCGCTATCGGGATTATGACAGCCTGTACCGGCGCTAACCACGTCGGAAATGCGCCGCCGTAGTGCTCAATGAGCACGCCCATGAACCGTTCCATAGACCCCAGCAGGGCCCGGTGGATGACGTATGGCTGGTGCCGACCGCCATCTTCACCGACGTACTCAAGGTCGAAGCGCGCGGGCAGGTTGAAGTCGAACTGGCAGGTTGTTATCTGCCACAGTCGTCCAATGGCGTCGCGTATGTGCACGTCGATCTTCGGCCCGTAGAACGCTCCGCCGCTCTCGTCCAGGGTGTACTCGAGGTCGCGCTCGACGAGAGTCTCGCGCAGCGCCTCGGTGGCCACGTCCCACTGGGCGTCGTTGCCGACCGCCTTTTCCGGCTTGGTTGCCAGCATGACCTCGAAGTCGGTAAAGCCAAAGGCCGTAAGCAGGTGGAACGTCAGGTCCAGGACCCCGTTCACCTCTGCCTTGACCTGGTCCTCTCGGCAGAAAATGTGGGCGTCGTCTTGCGTCAGGCCCCGCACTCGCAACAGCCCCGCCAGCACGCCGCCGCGCTCGTAGCGGTACACCGTGCCCAGCTCGCCGGTGCGAATGGGCAGATCTCTGTAGCTTCGGAGATCTGTCTTGTAATACGTCATGTGGAACGGGCAGTTCATGGGCTTGAGGTAGTAGTCCTGCCCGTCCATGTCCATCGCCGCGAACATATTGTCGGCGTAGAAGTCGAGGTGCCCGGACGTTCGCCACAGGTCGGCCTTGCCGATGTGTGGGGTGTAGATAATGTCGTAGCCAGCTTTAACGTGCTCGGCTCGCCAGAAGTCCTCAATCAACCCGCGAATGCGGGCGCCCTTGGGGTGCCAGATTACGAGCCCTGGTCCCACCTCTTCGGATATGGAGAACAGGTCCAACTGGCGACCCAGCACCCGGTGGTCGCGCTTCTTCGCCTCTTCAATGCGTGCCAGGTGCGCGTCCAGTTCCTCTTTCGACTCGAACGCCGTGCCGTAGATGCGCTGCAACATCGGCCGCTTCTCGTCGCCGCGCCAGTACGCCCCGGCCAGGCT
>CAUZIR010000051.1:0-8866 GCA_963579815.1 Dehalococcoidia bacterium | reverse complement strand
CAGGCTGAGACGGGCGCGCCCATCTCCATTCACCCAGGCGCGAATGACGACTCGTGCATGCAGATTTTGGACGTGCTGGTGGAGTCCGGCGCAGACCCGAAGAACGTGATCATGGGCCACCAGGACTACGCGCTAAAGGACTTCGACAAGATGGCGGAGCTGGCGGCCACCGGCGTCTACATGGAGCACGACTTATTCGGCTTCGAGGACACGAACCTGATGTACCTCGGTGGCTACACCGATATGAAGAGCGATGCCCAGCGCATTGAGGCGCTGGAGTTCATGGTCGCCCGCGGGCACCTGGGCCAGATTCTGATCGCACAGGACGTGTGCCAGTGCAGGCAGCTCAGCCGCTACGGGGGCAAGGGCTACGCGCACATCCTCGAGAGCATCGTGCCCCGGCTAAAGGGCCGAGGGTTCACCCAGGACCAGATCGACACGATCTTGGTAGCCAACCCCGCAAGGGCGTTGGCGTTCGCCTAAAGACCGGCAATTTGCCGAAGCGATGAGGCGGAAGCCGAAGAAGCCCTGACGAGCCCGGCGGAGAGCGTTCGCCTAGGGCTCGTACAACTCGCTTTCGGCCAGGACGCCTACGATGCCGACGCCGCCGGTGATGAGCACTCGGCCGTCGGGCAGCAGGGCGGCGGCGTGCCGGTACCGCGTCTCGACGAGGTCGCCCACGTAGGTCCACTCCCCGGTGTCAGGGTCCCACACCTCGACCGAGCCCACCCGGCCGATGCCGCCCGCCACCATTACGGTGCCGTCGGATAGCTTGATGGTGACCGACTCGGCCCTGGGGTCACGCGTCTCGCCCGCTTCGCTCCACTGCCCGGTTATCGGGTCATACAGCTCGGCCAGCTTGCGTTTGCCCTTGCCGCCGATCACCAGCACCCGACCGTCGTCGAGCAAAACGGCGGTGTGCATCGTGCGGCCGAGCTTCATGTCCCCGGCCGATACCCACGTGTCGGTTGTGGGGTCGTAGACCTCGGCGCTCTTGGTGTAGGGACCGTCCGGCCGCCCGCCGCCGGTAATGAGCACGCGCCCGTCGGCCAGCAATGTGGCGACGTGATTTTTCCGCGCGTCGGCCATCGGCGCCTTTTCGATCCATCGGCCGAGCGCCGGGTCGTAGATTTCGGATGTGGCGACCGTTACCAGGTCCCGGTCGTGCAGTCCGCCGCTGACGAAGATGCGACCGTCGGCCAGTTGCACGGAGGCGGGGGTCTCTCGCGGAGAGTTCATCTCCGGTCCCGGCGACCACTGACCGGTGGCCGGGTCCCAGATTTCGGTGGTGACGGGGAACTCGAAGTTGGTGGCCATGCCACCGGCGGCGATGACCGTGCCGTCCGGCAACTCGAACAGGATGGGGTCCTGGCGCTCTTTCGCCAGCGGGCCTGTGGGCGTCCAGAGCCCGGTCGCGGGATCGTAAAGATCAACCTCGGCGTTCACCCCGGCGAACCCCTCTGCCACGCCCACGCCTCTGCCTCCGACCGCGAGCACCCGGCCGTCGGACAGCACCACCATGGGGTGGAGCTGGCGGGCCGCCTTCATCTCGTCGGTCGATACCGATTCGCCGTCTGCGACCCGACCACTAGGCTCTTCGGGCGCTTCGCCAACAGGTGCGTCGGGGGCGTCGGTGGCAGCCCCGCCACAGGCGGCGGCCAGCAGCACTGCGATAACGGACATGGCCGCGAGTCTGATCAGCATCTTTACCTCCACAACTCTATTGTGGCGGCGCTGTCAACTTGCGCCTTCTCCCACTTTTTCTGGACCGGACTTGCCGGGACAAGACTATGCGGCCAATATGGACGGGGCCGCGCCAGGTCAATGGCGGGGCGTATCGGGGAGGCACAGAGAATATGAAGCAAGCGGTCTATCTCGGCAACAAGGTGTTTGAGATAAGAGACGTGCCGATGCCGGAGCCGGGGCCGGGAGAGCTGCTGATCAAGGTCAGTTATAGCGGCATCTGCGGCACGGACGTGCACGGCTTCATGTACGACACGGTGCCGCCGGGCACGGTGCTTGGCCATGAGTTCACCGGTGAGGTCGCCGAGATCGGCGCCGGGGTTTCGGACTGGAGCATCGGCGACCCGGTCGTCGCCGGGGGCGGCACGGCCCCGCCCGGCACGCCGGACGCGATTAACGACAACCCCCGCTTCAACTTCCGCACCATGGGCTGGACGGCGATGACGTCGTTCGACGGGGCCTACGCCGAGTACACGGTGATGGAGGCGTGGAAGCCGCTGCGCCGTCCCGATGGTGTGTCGGCGATGGCCGGCGCCATGGCGGAGCCCCTGACGACTGCCATCGACGCGGTACGACCCTCGGGCATCAAGCTGGGGGACACGGTCGGCGTGCTTGGGGGCGGGCCCATCGGCCTGTTTTGCATGCAGGCGGCCAAGGCCGCGGGCGCTTCCAAGGTCATCATGTCCGAACCCGCCCCTGCCAGAGCCGCGGCCGCCAGGGCGTTAGGCGCCGACGCCGTAATAGACCCGACCGAGCAAGACGTGGAGACCGAGATGGTCGCCCTCACCGGCGGCCTCGGTCCAGACGTTATATTCGAGTGCGCGGGCGCGAAAGGAACGCTACAGCAGGCGCTATCGACGGTTCGCAAGGGCGGCCGTGTGGCGCTGGTCGCGCTGTCGTGGGAGCCGAACATGGTGCTGCCGGTCGACTGGATAACCCGCGACATAGACCTGGTCACCAGCCTGCAGCACTACTCCCGCCACTGGGAAATCGCACTGGAACTCCTCGCCAGCGGCGCGGTCCGCACCGAGCCGATGGTCCCCGAGGGCGGCATCATCCCCCTGTCAGACATCCAGTCGGCGTTCGACGGGCTGCAGCACCCCACCGACGAGATCAAGGTGTTGATAACGCCGTAGCCGGGCTGGTTCAGTGTCTCCCTAGCTCTCCGGCGGCCGCCTGTCCGCCCACGGTCGCTCCCGCTCGTATGCGGCTGCCAGCGCCAGCATGGTGGCCTCGTCGAAGCGGCGGCCGATGATTTGCAGGCCGATGGGCAGGCCGCCGGAGTCGAACCCACACGGGACGCTGGCGCCGGGGAGGCCGATGGCGTTGACGGGGTAGGTGAACGGGGTGTGCGCCGCGAACCCCCACATGCGCTCGTCGTGAGGCGGTTGCACCGACGCCACGGGCTCGCCCACCCGAAAAGCGGTGGTCGGCATGGTCGGGGAAATAAGCAGGTCGTAGCGCTCGAACACGTCGTCGAAGCGGGCCTTTAGCTGATCCAGCGCGCCGAGCGCACGGGCGTACTCCTCGGCCGTAATGCGGGACCCGTACTCATAGACCCGGTAGGTCTCCTCCGTTAGCTCGTCGCCCCGGGTCTCGAACTTTCCGCCCGCGCTGGCGTACTGGTTGGCGCACATGACCGGCCAGTAGGCCTCGAACGCGGCCGAGCAGTCGAGGTCGACGCGCTCGACTACGGCACCCAGGCCCTCCAGCACTCGCACGGCGTCTTCCACAGACGCGGCTACTTCTTCGCTCACGGTCGCGTAGCCGTAGTCGGGGCTGTAGGCGATGCGTAGTCCCGCAACGTCCCGGCCCAACGCTGCGACGTAGTCGGGCACGGGCAGGCGCGATGCGTCAGGATCGCGGGAGTCATACCCGGCGATGACACCGAGCATCGCGGCGGCGTCGCCCACGCTGCGGGCAATCGGACCGGGCTGGCTGAGCTGGTTCACTATGTAGCTGGGGCTGACCCCGGTGTACCTGGGCACGCGGCCGAGCGTGGGGCGTATGCCGAACACCCCGCAGAAGCTGGCGGGCGCACGAATGGAGCCGCCCCCGTCGGTGCCGGAAGCCAGCGAGCACAGGCCCGCCGCCACACCGGCCGCCGAGCCGGAGCTGGAGCCGCCGGAGGTGTGGGCCGTGTCCCAGGGGTTGCGCGTGGGTTCGCCCAGCCTGTTGATCATGTGGATCATCACACCCCAGTCGGGCATGTTCGTCTTGCCCAGCACTATTGCACCAGCAGCCTTCAGGCGTTCGACCACCACCGAGTCCTCTTTCGGCACGTGGCCCTTCATCCACAGGGAGCCCCAGGTGGTCTCGATACCCTCGGTGATCTCGTTCTCTTTTATGCCCACCGGCACGCCGTGCAGCGGCCCGAGGGCATTGCCCAACATCACTGCCGACTCGGCCTGCCGGGCGGCGGCGCGGGCCCGGTCCTTGTCCAGCGTAGTAAACGCGCTGAGGGCCGGGTTGAGTCGTTCAATGCGTGAGTAACACATGTCTACGAGTTCAAGCGGCGAGACGTGCTTCTCGCGGACCAGTCTGGCCTGCTCGGTGGCGGGGGTGAAGGCGAGTTCGGTTTCGTTCATCTATGTCCTTTGGTAACGGGCTGGTGAGAGGGAAAGAGGGTTGCACTGCGGGCGGCCCTCGTCAACAGTTTGCCCTCCGGGTCGTCATCGGTTTCAATATGCCGGATTCCTGCAACGCCGGTTTAGCAAAAAGAGAGAGACGCCGTGACCACACTGAACCAGAAAGTCTGCATAGTTACCGGCGGCGGCAGCGGCATAGGCTGGTCCACCGTCCTGGCCATGGCCGGTCTGGGCGCGAAGGTGGCCGTGGTCGGCCGCACGGTGTCAAAGCTTGATTCGGTGGTGGCAGAGGTGGAGTCGGTCGGGGGCGAGGCGCGGGCGTACGCAGCAGACGTGGCCGACTGGGACGCCGTGGCCGCGATGACGGCGGACGTTATCGACCGTTGGGGCCGCATCGACGTGCTGGTCAACAACGCCGGTACCAACGTCGCCCACCGTGGCATTCTCGACACCACCCCGGAAGAGATTGAGCAGTTGATCGCCATCAACCTCAACGGGACCATCTTTTGCGCCCGAGCGGCACTGCCCCAGATGCTCAAGCAAGGGGGCGGCACGATAGTGAACGTGTCGTCTATGGCCGCCCTGCGGCCGGGGATGATGTCCGGCGTCGCCTATGCGTCATCGAAGGCGGGGGTGAATGCCTTCAACGAGTTCCTCAACGACGAGTTACAGCACACGCAAGTACGGTCATGCGTGATAAGCCCTGGCGAGGTCGTCACGCCCATTCTGGAAGAACGAAGCACGCCACCCGACAGTGCAGCACGCGACACCATGTGCCAGCCCGAGGACGTTGCCGCCGCGGTGGTCTTCGCCGCCACGCTGCCCGCCCGCACGATGGTGCCGGAAATGGTCATCGTCCCTACCGTTTCTCGCGATGCATCTAGCGAACTGCTGCCGCGTCCCGGCGCGCCTTAGAACGCCCTAAAACGCCAGCTCCCGCACGAGAACGGCGATACTGGTGCTGATGATGATCACCACGACTGCCCGCCTGAACGCCGCATCACTCAGGTACCGGGACAGCCTCGTGCCCAGAAATGCCCCGACCAGCACCGGTCCGACCGCGATGCCGATGAAGGCGGCCCGTTCGGCCGTGTAGATGCCAGCCACCACGTAGCCCACTACCAGCACCACCATGACGGCCATGAAGTAGGCGGCCAGTGTGCCCCGGACCGAGTCTCTCTCCCAGCCCCGTCCCAGGGCGTATAGGGCCATGATGGGCCCGCCTATGGCCGACGTGCCGAGCAGGACCGCCACCCCGAAACCTAGCGCCGGCCCAAGCCGCTGAGGCGCTCGAAAGGCGGGCCGCGGATTGACCGCCGTCAGCACAGCAAGGCCGAGTATGAGAGCGACGGTGAGAACCCGGAGGACCGCCTCCGCCGACGCGGTCAGAACGAACACCCCCAGCACCGCGCCCGCAATGCCGACCACAGCCAGTGGCCTTACCTCGCCGGTGTGAATGTCGCGACGGGTGTCGCGCAGTACGACCAGGTACAGAAGTATCTGGGTGGTATTGAGGGTGAGTATGGCCGTTACCGGGTCGACCACGAGCAGCAGGAACGGCAGCGCCACCATGCCCATTCCAAACCCGGCGGCGCTGAGCACCGTCGCGCCCACGAACAGGGACGTTACCGAGACCGCGAGTGTTAGGGGCGACAGCAGGTCCATGACGCCACATCCTACGCCCCCGTCGACCCCATTGGCCCTTCAGGATTGACGGCTAACACCGTCGCGTTATATTTAGGCAACAGCGACCCTTTGATTAGCGGCCCCCGACCGCATCGAAAACGGGTTCGCAATTGAATTGGAGAACCAATGGCACAGGAAGTGACAGTCCCGCCGGTAGACATAGAGACTCTGCGGTCCGAGATTCAGGCCGAGTATCAGGTGGTGGCCGATAGCCCGAACAAGGATTTCCACTTCCACACCGGCAGGGCGCTGGCCGCAAAGGTCGGTTACGGAGATGACCTGCTTGAGGGCATTCCCGAGTCCTCCATCGAGTCCTTCGCCGGGACGGGCAACCCCTTCTCTCTCGGTCCCATGGTGGCGGGCGAGCGTGTCGTTGACCTCGGGTGCGGTGCCGGTATCGACAGCCTGATAGCGGGGAAGATGGTCGGCCCCCAGGGCCAGGTCATCGGCGTGGACATGACCGACGCCATGGTGGCGAAGGCGAGCCAGTCTGCTCGCGAAGCGGGCTTTACCAACGTTGAGTTCAAACAGGGCTACGCGGAATCACTGCCCGTAGGTGACGGGTGGGCCGACGTCGTCATTTCCAACGGCGCGCTCAATCTCGTTCCCGACAAGGTCGCGGTGTTGACCGAACTGAATCGGGTTCTGAAGCCGGGCGGTCGGTTGCAGATAGGCGACATTGTGGTGCACCGGTCGGTGCCAGAAGAGGCCAAGGCCGACATCGACTTATGGACTGGCTGAATCGCCGGTGCTCTGCTGGAAGCAGAGCTTTAGGCGGTGGTCGAGATGGCGGGCTTCGAGGGCTTCGAGGTGACCTAGAAAGGCTACGTCTTCGCTGGGGCTCCCCAGAGTTCCAGTGCGGCGGCCTACGAAACGATGGGCATCAACTTCCGGGCCGTTAAGCCCTAGCTGACCGGTTGCGCTACTTGCGCGTGGCCGGGGGCCGTATTTGGGTGAGCAGCAGTACCCCCACGCCTATTACCGCGGCGACGGCGATGAAGGCGGGTCGGTAGGTATCGGCCAGGTCGTAGGTCAGGCCGCCAAGGATCGGTCCGGCAGCGAAAGTCACGCCCGACGTCAGGCTGAGTAGGCCCGAGATAGCCCCGTAGCTGCGCAGGCCGAAGTTGTCCTGCACAACCAGCGTGTACAGCGGCCCGAACGCTCCCATGCCGAAGCCGAACAGCGCGGACGATACCCACACCAGCGCGATGGAGCCGGGGTTCAGCATCAAGGCGATGCCCACGATGGTGACCGAAAAGCTGACCATCATCGCGTTCCGGCCGGATATTCTCTCCCCCAGCATTCCGAACACCACCTTGCCGAACATGCCTCCTGCCGCGAGCATGCTCAGGGCGCCAGATGCCATGCGCAGAGAGATGCCGGCGTGGGTGAAGTTGGCGACCATGTGCGGCAGCAACACCGCGAACGCCAACGAGCCTATCGGGATGATGGTCGCCAGGAGGTAGAAATTTCGGGAGCGCAGGGCCTCGTGCATGGTCGCCCCCGTCAGTTGAGGCCTGGTCCGGGCCTTGCTCGTTTGGCCCTCCTCGCCATCTTCGTCTTCGGGGTCTGGAGGCGGGTTTTCGTCCACGAACACGAAGGTGTATATCAGCGCCAGTAGGAACATTGCCGCAACCACGTAATAGGCGGTTTGCCACGAAGAAACCACCAGCACGGCACCGATGATCGGCGTGAGCGCCAGGCCACCGAAGTTGTTGCCCATCATGGTCAGGCCCAGGGCCCTACCCTTGTTCTTTTTGAACCAGATGCCCACCAACCGGCCCGCCGGCAGCATGACGGTACCGTTGAAGGCGACGAACTGAAGGGCGCTTATGGCGTAGAAGTGCCACAGTTCGGTCATGAACGGGCGCAGCAGGAAGCTGAGACCGGCAAGGGCGACCGAGATGAGCATGACCGGCTTGGCCCCGTGCTTGTCGATCATGCGGCCGACGAATGGGCCAGTCAGCGTTCCCAGCGCCACAAACGACAGGGATGCGCTGATCTGCGTGCGCGACCAGCCGAACTCGGTCTCTAACGGCTCAATGAACAGGCCGAAAATGTACTGGTAAGAGCCAATGGAGACCGTCGCCACCAGGAACGCGGCAGACGCCACGACCCAGCGCTTGTGGGGCCTGGGGAAGGTTTTTACGCGCCGGGGGATGGTCACGACATGGAATTCTACCAGCGATTGGTCGCCCAGGACCGGCCACGTTCCCAGCGGCCGCCCTGGGGAGGGGCTACTTTATGGTGTCGATATTCGCGGTGTACTCAGCCTCGCTCAGGCCGATGTAGCCGACCTCGGCCGCCAGTTCTGCCGCGTTGTTCATGTAGAACTCCACGAAAGCGGTAACCTCGGGGCGGCCCAGGCTCTCTGCGTTGACGTAGATGTACATGGGCCTTGAAAGGGGAACGTACTCCCCGGCCTCGATGGACTCCTTGGTGGGCAGCACGCAACCGGCACCGGCGTCGACTCCCAGAGCCCGTACCTTGTCGGAGTTCTCTATGTAGTAGGCGTAGCCGAAGTACCCGAGCGAGTTGCGGTCTCCCGACACCCCCAGCACCAGCACGTTGTCGTCCTCGGACGCGGTGTAGTCGGCACGCGAGGCCTGCACCTCGCCGACTATCTCCTCGGTGAAGTAGTCGAAGGTGCCCGAGTCGGTGCCAGGGCCGTACAGGCTGACCTTGCGGTCGGGGAACTCTGGCCGTACTTGGTCCCAGGTCTTTATTCCGCTTCCGGGTTCCCAGATTCGCCGCAACTCTTCTACGGTGAGGCACTCCACGAAGTCGTTGGACGGGTTGACGACGACCGAGAGCCCGTCCATGGCCACCTGTAGCTCGAGATACTCAAC
>CAUZIR010000050.1:0-8968 GCA_963579815.1 Dehalococcoidia bacterium | reverse complement strand
CCAGAGCCCCAGACCGCCACCGACAAAACCCGACGTCTCCTGTATGCCTAATATCACCGGTAACTTAGGTCCGAGTTATGGCTCGGTGCTCGTTGGCAACTCGGCTTCGACAGGGTTGGGTGTGGGGGAAAGAATTTCAATGACCATGTCGAGCACGGCGTCACTCGGCGCGAAGACCAGGTCGGTGGTGGCGCCTCGATTGACTGCGTAGATGACCCGGTCGGGCAGAACCATTTGGATGGCGCTGCCCTTGCCGTCGAGCAGTTCCCACTCGGTACCAAAGCGGGCCTCGGAAAAGCCCGCGAAGGCGCCGAAGAACTCGGCTGCGTCTCCGACGGTGTCCCAGGCGAGCCTGTGCACGAGCAGGGACGCGTCGCCCGGCCCAACGTAGAGGGCGTAGCGGTCCCCTCCCCAACCGGCGGCCGCTATGGCGGCCTGGTCCCGGGGCAAGCGGTCCTCCAGATAGGCCGCCAGTGAGAACTCGCCGAACGTGTCGCGCTGCAGTTCGGACCAGCCCTGCCCGAGCACGTCTTCGAAGCCGGGCAGGTCGACTTCGAGCGGCTTTTCGCCTAGCTGGTACTTGGCCGGATGCATGATCTGCTCGGTCGATGCCGGGGCCCGCTCATACAGGGCGTTCACGCCCTTCCAACCAGTTTCGACGTATACCCCCAGCACGAACTGAGCGCCCTCTAAATACGGGAACAAGAATGTGCGCTGGACCATGTGTGGGGCCGCAAAGAACGACGAGAGATCGACGCCCAGGCCCTGGGCTATGGCCTGCTCCTCAGCGGTCATGTTCTGGAACATGTAGATGGTTTCCAGCAACGTGGCGTCGCCCTCGACCAGTGCCCGGTAGGCGGCTGCGCGGTCGGAGTTGTCCTTCACCTCGTCAGAGTCCAGCACCCTGCCGATGTCGAAGTGCTGTTGCTGCAGGGCGTGGACGAATTCGTGCGTATAGGTGAGATGGTCCTGGGGCGACAACTCAGAACTGTCGTTGTCCACCACGTAAAGCTCGTTCAGGTCCGGGTCAAAAAACCCCAGCACGCTCGAGCTATACAAGTCCAAAAAGAGTTCGTAGAGATCCGTTCCGGGTTCGGTAATACCCAGAATGTCGTACAGCCGACCGAACTCGTCGAACTCTTCGCGACTCTCTTCCAGGTCGGCTGCAAGCCTCTCTTCCAGGTCGGCCTGGGTAATGAACCGGCGTTCGGTGTCGTCGAATGCGTACAGCTCTCTGAGTGCTGCGACGGCAGGCTCAATCTCGTCTAACCGCGCCTCGAGATCGGCGTCGAGGAGGTTCGTGGACTCGGGCTTCGCCGCCACAACAGTAGGCAATATGACATCGCCAGGGTCGAAGGTAGGCGTGGGCTCCGCTGGTTCGTCCAAATTCGACTCGGCATCGGGCGTCTGGCCAGATCGGGGATCGAGAACAGAGACGAACGTGGGCGTCGGGGAAGGCTCCGGCAGGCCCGTGGTCGGGGTCGGAGTCGCCACCGGGATGGACGTCGGGTCTTCGTCAGGGACGAGATTCTCTTCAGTTCCGCCGCCACAGGCAGTGACCAGGACGCCAGCCAGGGCGATAAACAGGGCCAACCCAACGGTTCTGGGGCCTGTGCTCGGATAGGGGATCATCAGGCAATTATACGTTCGGGCCGGGCTACCGGTTCACTCTTGAACACGGGTGTGAGTTGCCCTGGCGAACCCTAGAACGGGATGCCGGAGAGCCCGAACCAGTTGGCGAGGGAGCTCTCGATAGCGACGCGGTTCGCCTCCATCAGCTCGCCCAGGCGAAGCTCGGCGGCGTTGTCGCGGCCAGTCTCTCCGTCGCCGGGCCTGACTAGAGGGTAGAAGCGGCCTCGTTTGTAGTTGTAAATCCAGTAGGCAGGTAGGCGCTCGAAGTCCAGCCGCAGTACGGCGGCCAGCAGCCGGTCGCCATTGCCTCGCTCGAACAGCGAGACGTTCAGCGCTTGCACGGAAGCGACGAGGCTTTCGAACCTGCCATTTCGCAGGACGATCCACCCGGTGTCGAAGTCGTCTGTTTCCAGGTCAACGATGGTGCTAGAAGTGCCCTCGCCCTCCCGCAAAATGCGTTGTAAGTCGGCGGCCAGGGCGGACATGGACGCGCCCTCCTCCGGGTTGAAGAGCAGACCGGCCGCATCGCCCGTTCGCAGGGCCGCCGTGCTTTGCAGCGACGCGGCCGCCGTAACGACGGCCTCGAAGCGCTCGGGTCTGGGCGCCTGGATGCGGTTATTTCCAAAGAGGCCGCCTAGAAAACTCAAAGCTGCGCCCCCGTCATGGGATATCCCTGCGGTTGAAGGCGATGGCTGCCAGGGTCAGCCCGCCGACGGCAAAGGCCGCCAATACGCCGAGGTGCAGAGCGGACACGGAGCCGGAGTTCACCACCGAGACGGGGTCGTAGTAGTGGAACGGCGATATCGGCCCTATGGCCTCCACCGCCGACCAGGTGCCCGCCAGGAAATCGACAAAGAACAGTACGACGAGGATGCCCGCGGACAGTGCGATGGCCCGGCCCCCGTCGCTGCTGACCGCCGATATGGAGAAGGTGATGCCGGACACCGCCAGCCCAAGAAACAGACCGTTGACCATGATTAACGTGACCGTTCCGTAGTCCATTCCCTCCAGGCCGTAAGTCGTCGCACCGATCCACGTTCCCAGCAGCATGAAGGCCTGGAAGGCAACCAGACCCACCGCCATAGAGGCGAACTTGGCCAGCATGAGGTGCAACCTGGGCACCGGGCGAGACAAGAGTAGGAAGATGCTTCCCCGCTCGATCTCTTTCGCCATAGCGCCGGAAGATGCGGCCACGACGAACCCGGCGGTGACGATCATCGGGACCGGGTGCCTGTAGCCAATGGCCATGTAGTTCATCGCCGCAGAGCCCGCACCCGTCGCCGCCTTGAGTAGCGACTGGAACCCGCTGGGCATCGACTCCATCAATTCGAGTGTGGCCACCCCAAACGCCCCGAAGGTAGCGGACATGAGGAACGCGAACGCCAACAGGCCAACCGACATAAGGGCGATAGAAATGCGCTGGCCACGCAGCGTAGACCTGAACACCAGCAGCGCAACGGTCATTCTCCGCTCACTTCGTTCGCTCTAGGGGCTTCTTCGCGCAAGCGCTCATCGCTTTCGCTATTGGGCGTCGAACTGTCTGAGTAATATTCTAGGAAGATGTCTTCCAGGCCGGGTCGCTCCAGGGTGAGGTCATCTAGATCGTGGCGGGCCAGTTCTGCCAGTAGCGGTCCCAGCTCCGTACCCACCTTCAGTTCCCAGTCACGACCGTCGCGGGAGACTATCTCCACGCCGTCTATCTGAAGATCTGCCGGGGGCGCGTTGCGGAACCTTACACGCGCCCGCCTGCGACGCCTCGTACGCAAGTCCGCAACCCGCTCCACCGCCACGAGGCGGCCGTCACGGATGATGCCCACCCGTTCGCATAGCTCCTCGACTTCTGACAGGACATGGGACGAGAAAAAGATGGTCGTTCCTCTCTCTCGTGCCGCCCTGAGCAGCGTGAAGAACGACTGCTGTATTAGCGGGTCCAGGCCCTGCGTGGGCTCATCCATGACGAGCAGATCGGGGTCGTGTTGCAGGGCCTGGATGATGGCCAGCTTTCTCTTCATGCCGTGAGAGTAGCCCTTGATGCGGCGAGCCAGGTCGGCCTGGGCCAACTCCAGCGCATCGCACAGTTCGGCGCGCCTGTGCGAAACATCGCCGCCCTGCAATGCACCAAGAAAAGACAGCAGTTCGTCGCCGGTGAGGTTTGTGTACAACGACGACAGGTCCGGCAAAAACCCGAGCCTGCGTTTGATGGCCACCGAGTCGTTCCACGAGTCCAGCCCGAAAACACTCAGTCGCCCTGAGGTAGGCCGGAGAAACCCAGCAATGACGAGGATGGTGGTCGTCTTGCCCGCACCGTTGGGGCCGAGGAAGCCGAATAGCTCACCCCCGCCGACGGTCAGGTCCAGACTGTCCACGGCCTTGAACTGACCAAAAGACTTGGTCAGCCCGGTCGCCTCTATGACGGGAGTTGAACTACTCAACTATCGGTTGGGAAATTATCCACAGGCTTACGACGGTGTAGAAGACCATCAAGATAAGCATAGGGTACTGGCTGCGCATGGCGGCGGCGTGGTCGGAAATTTTCCGCAGCGACACGACGTGTGCGATGAACACCGCAGCGACGTGACCGACGACGATGACGGCGATGGAAAAGAACCATGCCGACCTGGCGTTTATGACGCCGATGTCGATGGCGTAGTCGGCAGTGCTGAACAGGTCCCAACCCCGGCCGAACGGGTCGGAAATGAGTGGAACGACCGCTTGGCCCTGTATGAGTAGCAGGGCGAGGAAGTGGGCGAAGTGGTAGGCGAGCGCAATTGGTATGAGCGAAAGCACGAAGGCCCTAGCCATGTCCCCGGTGCTCATCGCGTTGGACGACAGGCGTCGCATTGCCCAGGCAAACGCCAGGTAGATGGCCAGGAACAGCAGGGGAATCCCAAACAGGCCGATGGTGTTCACCCAGGACGTGCCGAGCGACTCCAGGTTCCGGTGGACCGTGTTCCACCACGGCGTTTCTTTCAGCCCGTCGAACGTGACGGCGGAAAGGGCCATGATGACGAACACCATCAGGGCCGTCGAGACGCGCTCTGGCCTTATCAACCCGGCGGCAGGAGGCCGCAGCAGGACGTACCTCTCTGCACTTTCGGCTCGCTCGAAGCACGCGTAGCACTCCGCGCAGTCCTCCCCCTCGTCTGCGTTCTTGCTCCCGTCTGGGGCGCAGTCGAGTTCGCAGCGGCGGCACAGCGCTCGGCCGTGAACCCGAGCTTCGGTCACAGAGAACCGGGCGAACAGGCCGAACAGGACCGCGAGCGGGTCCCCGTGGCGAAGCCAGGCGTTCTTGCCGAAGTAGAACATTCCCGCCCACTGGATGACCGAGAAAACAATGATGATGGTGCCGATGTTGCTGGGCAGCGACGCGCCTCCGTAGACGTTCTCAAGCCAGGCAAAGACGCCGAACAGTACGACGGCCGGCCACGCCGACCACGAAATTGGGTAGCGCTGCATCGGAGTGAAGCCTTCGCGCCCACCCAGCAGACCCTCGAACGCCTCGAAGACGATCTTCCACGGGTTTATCAAGGCCCACACGTTGCCGATGGTAGCTGAAACGAAGCCCATGCCCACCCACCAGATGATCCAAATAAAGGTCGGAGACAGGTTGTCCAGGGGCTTTTCAGAGCCCCAGAACGCGGTGGCGATAATCAGCCCGAAGACGAAGATTGACGCCAGCTTCACCAGCCACAGCGCTACGTGTGACCCGAGTGTGAGCCGGAACCAGCGACGGGCCGTGAGGTCGAAAGTTCGGTGGCCGGCACCGGCGCCGCCGCCCTGGATGACGATGCCGACTATGACGAAGGAGAAGGCGACCGCCGCCGCCGCCCCGCCGAGGAAGTACGACAGCGGCACCGGCAGGTCGTAGCGCTGGCCGAAGCCGTGGGCGTGGATCGGCCCCGCCGCCGTCAGCGCTGTGACGACGGCGGCTACGACGAAGACCGCCGCCAGCACGCCCCGGCTCATTTTGCGGTTACTGCCTGAGTACATCACGTCACCAGAGCCTTATCGCCAGAGCCTCATCGAGGGAAGACCTGGAGCGAACCAAGGCTCAGTTCCGTCTCGTCCACGTCTTCGTGGTCTTCGGCTTCGTGTTCGTCGCCCTCGACGTGGTCGTCTTCGACCATATCGTCCATTGCAGGGTCGTCGGTGGCGAGCTCGTCGGAGACCAGGGTGAACTTGTGGAACTGTATTTCGAAATTGCCGGTGGCGTCAGCCACAAATTCGAAAGACATCGGAGCGCCAGGAGCGACCTCGTTGTACAGGTCGTAGCCGTGCAGGTGGAAGCCGCCCTGCACGTCGGATTCGACGTTCACGGTGACATGGTCGCCCTGCTTCACCTTGATGATGTCGTTCGCGACGTCCCAGGCATCGTGCTCAATGTTCACGTTAAAGATGAGGTCTTCGGGCTCGGAGCCCCCGCAGGCCGCGGCGAAGGCGACCATTGCCAGCGCCACGAGTGCTAAAGCGGGGACCGATAAAGCCCAGGCCTTTTGGAATTTTTTGAGTTTGATGTTCATTTGGGTTTCCCTATTTAAGTTGCTCGCATGCGCCGAGCTAGTCAGCGGATGCGAGCGAGTATGTCTGATGTACTGGGCCGGTCGGAGATGTTTTTACCGACATGGCTCCAGTGAATTGTTCGGTCTGGCTTAACGATGAAAACTGACGGCGTGGCGACGCCGTCACCCAGCAGGTCGAACACGCCGTAAGCAGCGGCCACTTCCGTTGTCGGGTCGGCCAATAGCGGGTACCCGACCGCTACCGCCATCTGCGCAGCACCCTCGACCGTGTCAATGCTTATTCCAACCAGCGACGCGTTCAGGTTCTCGAACTTGGCCAGGTCTTTTTGCAGCTCGCCGAGCTGACTGCGGCAAATGCCTCAGAAAAAGCCCCGGTAAAACACGATGACTGTAGCGTCCCGGCCCTCGAGCAGGTCGGTCAGCGAGACCGCCTCGCCGGTAGCCGACGTCAGCGTGAAGTCGGGGGCCAAGGGGCCATCTGGGCCATCCAGAACAGGGACTTCAACGGTCAGCGTCGCAGCGATTGGGATGGCCGTTGCGATGGGCGTGGCCGGTGTAGAGCTACACGCCGCAGTCCCCACGGTCGCGAACAGTGCGACCGAAGCCAGCACCAGGGTTGTTTTGAATTGCATTTTCATCAGGCCTTGTTCGCCTTTCTGGCACCGAAGTAGGTGCGCATGGCAAGTGCAACTACGGACAGGAAGACCACCAGCACTATGATCGTGATGATGCCGGTGACCGGGCTCGACTCCCGCACGCGCACGTCGAAGTCGGCTGAGCCCGCGCCCGCATCGCCCTCGACGGCTATGGAGAACACCCACTCTCCGACCGCCTCGACGGCCAGGTCGACGTCCCAAAACACGGGGTCTTCCACGAACGGGGTGGCCATTACGCCCTCGAAGGTTTCGAGCACCGAGCCGTCGTCTGCCAGCACCTTGCCGGACATGGCGACGGTCGCATCTGGCACAGCGACTCCGGTTGCGGCATCGACCACTCGGAGAGACACGTGCACCGGGCCCGGAGCCGGGGACTTGGGGCTGGTGCCGAACGCGACTTCGTATGGCCCCGCCAGCTCCTTACGGAACTCGGTGACGCCGCCGTGCGCCTCTGCGACGGCCGGCCACAGGGCGACGGCCGTCAGTACCGCTACGAGTGCGGCGAGCGAGGCGATGTGGCGAGTGTTTAAGTAGATGACCTGTCCTCCGTTGGCCTCTTTTGCTAAGAGGCGTGTCCTGTCATGCGTCGCCGTGCGACGCGCCAGGCTAACCCGATGGGCAACCCAAATGGGTTACAGGAACGGACGGGGCGGTCTGAGCGGCGGCGCGGGGTCCGCCCTCTCGGTGCGAGCGAGGGAGGCAACGGGTTGATCCAGGCCAACCGGAGGCTGAAGTCTCGACAAAAGCGCCAGGTCGTTACTGTTGCCTACACCGGTGGGTGCCGTGGGCAGACCATCTTCGCCGGGTACGGCGGTGGCTAGGTCCGGCACGTCGGCCAGTGGCATGGGGTGGGAGTGAACATCCCCGAACGTGTGCAGGTGAGGGCCAGCGACCGCCAGGTGGTCATGGAACACACTTCGCTCGGCAAAGTGGTGGTCGATAAGCGGGCCGTAGATGGGGGCCATGATGGCGGCGACAAAGAAAAGCCCTGCCACCACCGGAGCCCAAACCCTCCGCCAATCGTCTGTACTGCGCCTAATCACGAGGGGATTGTATCAAGCGCCTCTAGAGCGGCGTGACCGGTGATAACGGCTGGCGTGACGATTTTGTGACGGTCGCGGGGCTTCGGGGGGTCCAGCGCTGTTTTACGGAGTGCTAGCTAGACTCCAGCCACGCAGAGACGGTCTCGATGTCTTTGTCGCCCCGGCCGCTGAGGCAGACCACGACTATGGAGTCGTCGGGAAGCGTGGGTGCCCATTCGGCAAGATAGGCGATGGCATGTGAGGACTCCAGCGCCGGGATGATCCCCTCGGTGCTGCACAGCAGTTGGAAGCCTTCGATGGCCTGCTGGTCTCGCACGCTGACGTAGCGCGCCCGCCCGGTGTCCTTGAGGAAGCTGTGCTCGGGGCCGACGCCGGGGTAGTCGAGGCCCGCCGAGACGCTGTGGGTCTCTATCACTTGGCCGTCGTCGTCCTGTAATAGGTACGACATGGAGCCGTGCAAGACGCCTACCTCACCGGACACGAGCGTCGCGGCGTTTCCTCCGGTTGCATCGCCGGTGCCCCCGGCCTCGACGCCGATGAGTTCGACGGCCTCGTCAGGGATGAAGGAGTGGAACAGGCCGATGGCGTTACTGCCGCCTCCCACACACGCCACGGCGTGGTCGGGCAGGCGGCCCTCGGCGGCGATGATCTGCTCGCGCGCCTCGGCACCGATGATGGACTGAAGGTCTCGCACAATTTCCGGGTACGGGTGGGGTCCGACGGCGCTACCAATAAGGTAGTGAGTATTCTCCACGTTCGTGACCCAGTCACGAATGCACTCGTTGATGGCGTCCTTCAGGGTTTTGCTGCCAGAAGTCACAGGCACTACCTCTGCACCCAGTAACTCCATGCGGAAAACGTTGAGGCGCTGGCGGGCCATGTCCTCCACGCCCATGTAGACGACGCACTCGACGTCCATCATGGCGCATGCAGTGGCGGTCGCCACGCCGTGCTGGCCCGCGCCCGTCTCGGCGATGATTCTGGTCTTGCTCATGCGCTTGGCCAGCAAGGCCTGCCCAAGGGCGTTGTTGATTTTGTGAGCGCCGGTGTGCGCCAGGTCTTCCCGCTTCAGATATATGCGGGCCCCGCCCAACTTACGACTGAGGTTTTCCGCGTA
>CAUZIR010000049.1:0-8995 GCA_963579815.1 Dehalococcoidia bacterium | reverse complement strand
TCCAACGACCACCTCAGGGTCGCCAGTTCTTCCCTGATACCCGTGGGCGACCCAACCTTGCTACTCACCAGCGCGGGCATGGTGCAGTTCAAGCCATTCTTCGCCGGGGAGGCCGAGCCGCCCAACCCCCGACTGACGTCGTCCCAAAAATCGTTCCGAGCGGTGGACATCGACGAGGTGGGCGACGCGACTCACCTGACGCTGTTCGAAATGCTGGGCAACTTCAGCATTGGCGACTACTTCAAAGAGGGCGCAATCGCATTCGCCCTCGAATGCCTGGCCAAAGGTATGGGGCTTCCCCAGGAAAAGTTCGCCATCACCGTGCACACAACTGACGACGATGCAGAGGTGCTGTGGCAAAACGCAGGCGTACCAAAAGACCGTATCTGGCGCTTCGGCGACGCCGACAACTGGTGGGGACCGGCGGGCGACGAAGGCCCCTGCGGCCCCTGTTCCGAGCTGCACTACGACTTTGGTGCAGGCTTCGGCTGCCAGCGGCCCGACTGCGGCCCCAACTGCGCCAACATCGTTAAGGCCACCGGCGAAACGTGCGGACGCTTCGTCGAACTGTGGAACCTCGTTTTCATGCAGTACTACCACCACCTGGACGGCACTCGCACGCCCCTTCCAGCGCCGAGCGTGGACACCGGCATGGGCCTTGAGCGCCTGGTCGTAGTTTTACAGGGCGCGCGGGACATCTACGACACCGACCTGTTCCGCCCGGTCATCGAGAAGCTGCAAGAGCTATCCGGCCAGACCTACAGCGGCTTCAGGGGACCCGGCGAGGCGCCCGGTCCGGGCAAGGACGAGCCCTCCCCGGTCGACATCGCCATGCGCGTCGTCTCCGAGCACGCCCGCAGTGCTACCTTCCTCATTGCTGACGGCGTCGTGCCCGGCAACGAGGGCCGCGGCTACGTGCTGCGGCGCGTCATCCGCAGGGCCATCCGCTTCGGCCGCAGGCTGGGCCTTCAAGACGCCTTCCTCGGTGACATTGCAGATGTGGTGATTAAGAAAATGGGATCTGCATACCCTGAATTGACGCTGCACGACAACTTCGTCAAGACCGTGCTCAAGCTGGAAGAGGACCGCTTCCAGCAGGTCTTCCTCCAGGGCAACGCCTTCCTCGCAGGTGAGTTAGACAAAGGCGGAGATCTGCCGGGCGACCAGGCGTTCAAGCTGTGGGACACCTACGGCTTCCCCCTCGAAATAACCTCGGAGATCGCCCGCGAGCGAGGCGTTGAAGTAGACGTCGCCGGGTTCGAGGCGGCAATGGAGGCCCAGCGCGAGCGGGGCCGGGCCACGGGCAAGTTCGGCGGCGACCGCTCCAAAATCAAGGTCTACGAAAGCCTCGCCGTCGGTGCGACTGGTTTTCTCGGCTACGGCCAGCTAGCCGCCGAGACCGTCGTCGTCGGCCTCATCGCTGACGACGAGGTCGTCGGTGAGGTGAGCGAGGGCCAAACCGTCGAGATCGTCCTGCGCGAAACGCCCTTCTACCCCGAAGGTGGCGGCCAGGTCGGCGACGCGGGCGAGGTCTCGGCTCCCAATGGCGAGCTAACGATCAACGACACCCAGACCGTCATGCCCGGCCTCATCGTCCACTTCGGGCAGGTGACCCAGGGCACCGTGCGACTGGGCGAAACCGTCAGCAGCTACGTCCACCCCGTACGCCGGGAAGACACCGCCCGCAACCACACGGCGACGCATCTCGTGCACGCCGCCCTGCGGCAGGTCCTGGGCACTCACGTGCGGCAGGCGGGTTCGCACGTGGCCCCCGACCGCCTGCGGTTCGACTTCACCCACCCCAAAGCGGTGGACCGCGAAGAAATGGAACTGGTGCAGCGGCTGGTGAATGAAAAAATCCGGGCCAACGCCCGCGTCGAGTCCACCGAAGACGACTACACCCACGCCATCGAGCGGGGCGCGCTCGCCTTCTTCGGCGACAAGTACGAAGCGAAGGTTCGGCTCGTCGAGATAGCCAACGGCACGACCTTTAGCTTCGAAGTGTGTGGAGGAACCCACGTGCGGGCGACCGGCGAAATCGGCACCGTATACGTCCTCACCGAGCAGAGCATCGGCTCCGGCATTCGTCGCCTCGAAGCCGTCTCCGGCCGCAACGCCGAGCGCACCGTGTGGGACCGCTTCGGCCGGGAAGAGCGCGTGGCCAGGGCGCTGGAAACTTCAACCAGCGACGTAGAAGAGCGCGTCCGTCGCCTCATGGAAGAGAACGACCGCCTGCGCCGCGAGGTTGAGTCGGCGTCCCGCGCCAACGCGCTCCAGTCCGCCGCCGGGTTGTTGGACGCCAAACAAGACGTGAGCGGCGTCGCCGTCATTGCGGCTCGCGCCGGTGCCACCGACGCCGACGGCCTGCGCGAGGTGGGCGACTGGCTGCGCAGCAAGCTGGGCAGCGGAGTCGTCGTCGTGGGTGCGGTGCTGAACGACCGACCGCAAATAGTGGCAATGGTGACAAAAGACCTGATCGAACGAGGTCTGGACGCATCCACCATCGCCAGCGGTGCGGCCAAGGTAATGCAGGGAGGCGGCGGCGGCAGGCCGGACGTGGCCCAGGCGGGCGGCAAGCTCGCCAACAAGCTAGACGACGCGCTGGCACAGGTGCCGGGCCTGGTGAAAAACGGGCTAGAAAGCTAGTGCCCGCCCCCCTCCGGAAGAGAGCACGCTCCCAATGGGAGTTATAAATCGAGTCTACGTCGGCGTCGACGTGGGCGAAAAGCGCATCGGCCTATCGCGGAGCGACCCGCTCGGCATTCTCGCGACTCCCGTAAAGACGCTTACTCGCAAGAGCACGTCTTCCGACATAGACGCCTTGCTGCGCTTCGCCGCAGAGTCCGGGGCGCTGGAGATAGTCGTTGGCATGCCCATCTCTCTGTCTGGTGCTATAGGATCACAAGCACTGATTACCCGCGAATTTGTGAAGGCCCTGGCCGACCAGTCGCACGTGCCCGTGCGCGAGCAAGACGAACGCATGTCCAGCGTCGAAGCCGAGGGAATGCTGCGGGCCGCGGGCAAGAAGCCGTCCCGCAACAAGGCATCCATCGACTCGGCAGCGGCGGCCGTCATCCTCCAACGCTACCTCGACTATCTGAACGCCTGAGCCGCAAAAACCCCACGACTGCTGTTGGCTCTAGCGCGTAAAATCGAAGCGTGACGTCCAGACTCGGGGTCATCGGCTACCCCCTATCCCACTCCATATCGCCCGCCATGCACCAGGCCGCCCTCGACGCGCTGGGCATAGACGCGCGCTTCGAGGTGTGGGAGACGGTGCCCGGTGACCTTGACGGCCTTGTCAGCGGCATGCGTACGGACGACTGCCTGGGCGCTTCAGTAACCATCCCCTACAAAGAGACCGTCATCGGGCTTATGGACGAAGTAACGCCCAAAGCCGACGCCATCGGTGCCGTTAACTGCATCGTCGTCAGAGACCGCAGGCTCATCGGCCACAACACCGACGGCGACGGCTTCATCGCCGCGTTACGCGAGCGAGCCAACTTCGATGCAGCAGGCAAGCGCTCCCTGCTCTTAGGTGCCGGTGGCGCGGCCAAGGCGCTGGCCCACGCCCTCATCGACGAAGGGGCGGCGTCGCTCATCATCGCCAACCGCACCCGGTCCCGTGCCGAGGCTCTTGCTTCCGAACTGGGCCGGGACGTCGTGCCCCTGTCGCTCGATCCCGAAGACATCTCCGCACCGGCCGCGGCCGCCGACCTCATCGTCAACTCCACGTCCATCGGCATGAGCAGCGGCGAAAGCGCGGGCGACTCGCCCTTGCCCGCTGCGCTCATCCCCTCCGACGCGCTGGTGAACGACATCGTCTACAGTCCTCCTGACACACCCCTTCTCAGGGACGCAAGGGCCCGCGGTGCCAGGGTGCTGGGCGGCCTGCCCATGCTCATCTACCAGGGCGCGGTCGCCTTCACGCTATGGACAGGCCGTGAGGCGCCCATAGACGTCATGTTTCAGGCGGGTGAAGAGGCTCTCTCAGAAAAATGATGACGACATGAACAACAGCAACCTGTACCTCATAGGCTTCTCCGGTTCCGGCAAAAGCACCGTCGGCCGCGACGTTGCCCAGGCGCTGGGCTGGACGTTCATCGACACCGACGACGAGATAGTGCGCCGGTCGGGCACCACCATCGACAAAATCTTCGCCGACATAGGCGAAGAGGGTTTCCGGGATGTCGAGCACGAAGTGCTGGCCTCCATCGCCAGGGGCACGCACAGCGTCGTTTCCACCGGCGGCGGCATTGTCACCGAAGAGCGCAACTGGCAGCTAATGGCGCGCTCGGGTGTGGTCGTGTGCTTGGAAGCACGGCCTGAGACCATCGCCAGCCGGGTGGCCGACGGCGAGGCCGAGCCGGTGCGCCCCATGATCGACCTCGACCTGCTTGGGCGTTCTGTGGGCGATCTCAAAGCTGAGCGTCAGCACCTGTACGCCAGGGCCGACTGGACAGTGCACACAGACCGCCTGTCACCCCAGGCCGTGGCAGACGAAGTCGTGCGGGCGTTGCGAACTCTTAGTGCCGGGGACAGGGCCGAATTCGGGCAACAAGACGACCTGGCGGCGGTAGTGCGCACCGGCTCCGGCGACTATCCCATCTGGGTGGGCTTCGACGGGCTCGGCAGCGTGGGCGAGCGCGCCCGTAAAATCGTCGCCCCCGACACTGCCTACGTCATCGCCGACGAGGGTTCCTCCCGCCACGCCCGCCGGGCACAGGCATCACTGGAGGCGTCCGGCATCGCCGCGCACATCTTCATCCTGCCCGCGGGCGAGGGCAATAAAACACTGCAAACCGTCGAACTGGTGTATCGCTGGCTGGCCGGTCGCCGGGCTGAACGCGGGCACCTCATCGTCGCGGTCGGCGGCGGCGTCGTCGGCGACATGGCGGGTTACATCGCGGCAACGTATCTACGGGGGTTGCCATTCGTGCAGGTGCCCACCACGCTGCTGGCAATGGTGGACGCCTCGGTGGGCGGCAAGACCGGCGTTGACCTGCGGCAGGGCAAAAACCTCGTCGGCGCATTCCACCAGCCAAAATTCGTGCTGGCGGACATAGCCACCCTAAAAACGCTGCCGCTCCGCATCCTGACCGAGGGCTGGGCCGAGGTCGTCAAACACGCCCTGGCGCTAGATAACGACCTGCTCGACGACATGAGCCGCGACGTCGAAGCGCTCAAGGCACTTGACCCCGAACTTGCGACCCGCTTAATCCGGCGCAGCGTTGCCATAAAGGCCAACATCGTCTCCCGCGACGAACACGAGACTCTCGGTGTCCGCATGCTCTTAAACTACGGGCACACGCTCGGCCATGCGTTGGAATCGACGACCGGTTACGGCCGCTTCCTGCACGGCGAAGCGGTCAGCATCGGCATGATGGCGGCGGCGCACATGGCCGTCGAGCTGGGCATGCTCACCGAAACTGAGCTTACCCGGCAACGCGCCGTGCTAGAAGCCTACGGGCTGCCCGTCGCCGCCACCGGCGTCGACATCGACGCCCTCAAGGCTGCCACGCTGTCCGACAAAAAAGTACGCCAGGGCCGCGTGCGCTGGGTGCTGCTCGACGGTCTAGGTCACGCAGTAGTGCGGACAGGAATCTCCGACGACACGGTCGACGCGGCCATCCGGGCCGTCGTCTCCTCATAGCCTTGGCCTCTGTAGCCAAATTCACACTGGACGCATCTGACGGCCTCGCCCGCGCCGGGCGTCTGACGACGGGCCACGGCGAACTGCAAACCCCCGCCTTCATGGCCGTGGGCACCCAGGGTTCCGTGAAATCACTAGATCCGGTGGATCTTAGGGGCGCCGGGTCGCAAATAGTGCTGGGCAACACCTATCACCTGTACCTGCGGCCGGGGCTGGAAGTAATCGAGCAACACGGCGGGCTGCACGGCTTCATGGCCTGGCCTGGCCCCATCCTCACCGACTCCGGCGGCTTCCAGGGCTTCAGCCTGGAGCGCATGCGCAAAATCAACGACGACGGCATCGTCTTCACCTCGCACATCGACGGGTCGAAGCACACCTTCACGCCAGAGTCAGTAGTGAGCCACCAGGAGAGACTCGGCTCCGACATCGCCATGCCGCTGGACTGGTGTGCCGCGCTTCCTGCCACTCGTCAAACACTGGGGGAAGCTGTCACCAAGACCACGCTCTGGGCCGAGCGCACCGTCGCCGCCCGCACCCGCCCCGGCCAGGCCATGTTCGGCATCGTCCAGGGCGGCACCGAGCCCGATCTGCGCGCCCGCAGCGCCGCCGAGATAACGGCTATCGGCTTCGACGGCTACGCGCTCGGAGGGCTTAGCGTGGGGGAACCTAAAGCCGACATGTACCGGATAACGCAGTCAACGGCCGACCTGCTGCCGGAAGACCGGCCCCGCTACCTGATGGGCGTCGGCTCCCCTGAAGACCTCGTCGAGTGCGTCAGCCGTGGCATCGACATGTTCGACTGCGTGCTACCCACCCGCGTGGCCCGCAACGGCTCGCTCTACACGCCCGAAGGCCGCATCAACATACTGGCGGCCCGGTACCGTTCTATGGACAAGCCGTTAGACGAGAACTGCGACTGCTACACCTGCCGCACCTTCACTGCGGCCTACGTGAGTCACCTGTTCCGGGCGAAAGAGGTACTGGCGCTGCGGCTGGGGTCGATCCACAACCTGCGTTTCGTGGTTCGGTTAATGGAGGAGATGCGAGAGGCCATCGTCGCTGGCACGCTGGCCGCATACAGGGACGCGTTCTTAGCGCGCTACGCCCCGGCAGACGAGGGTGTCAGGCAGGCCCAGCGCGACAAATGGCTGGCCTCTCAAGGCCGGGGCTAGGAAGGGCACATTTTGGGGGCTGGCCCCCAAAACCCCACGCATGGGGTTCCCACCCCCTACGAACCCCCGAAGGCCGGGCATTACCCTCGGCGATGTCTCTCAGGACTGGGGGCTTTGGAGAATTCTAGCTAGCAGCCACCTGCGACTGCGGGGACTATGGAAACCTCGTCGCCGGTCTTGGTGGCGGTGTCGAGGCCCGACTCGAAGCGCACGTCCTCGCCGTTGACGTAGACGTTCACGAAGTTGCGCAGCGCACCGGTGTCGTCGCACAGGCGGTCCTTAATGCCGGGGAACTGCGAGTCCAACGCGTCGATGACCGCACCCACGCTGGCCGCCTCTACGGTGGCCTTGTCTACGCCGTTGGTTACCCGGCGCAAAGGCGCGGGAATTCGTACTTCAATGCTCATGAAAGTTCCTCTCAGTTATCCTTCGATGACGTCGCCTTCGATGGGGTCGATACGCACGCCGTTCTCGACGGTCCAATCGAGGCCTCTTTGTATCTCAGCTTCGTCGCCTTCGAGTTCCAGCACCACCCAGCCCATGTCCTCGCGGACGTCGGCCCGGCGAACATTGGTGATTATCTTGAACTTGTGACCAAGGTGATAGATGATCGGCTGCTTGATCTTCTCTTGTTCGTAGGTGAACTTGACTCGCTTCATCAAATCCTCGCTTGGCGGGCCCTTGTTCAGGCCTCGCCCACTTACGCCCCGGTTAGGACCGAGGCTAGGGCCGGGCCTCGAAGGCGGCGAGGGCGGTCTCAAAGTTCTCGTAGTCGGGGCTCGTGTGCACCGGGTCTACCAGGCTTTCCACCGCCTCTTGCGTCTTGAGGCCGTTACCGGTGATGAACGCCACCACCACCTCGTCGGGGTCGATTATACCTTCGCGGGCAATTTTCCTTAGCCCGGAGATAACCACGCCACCAGCCGTCTCAGTAAATATGCCCTCTGTCTCGGCCAGTAGCTGGATGCACTCGACAATCTCGTTTTCCGGAGCCATCTCCGCCGACCCGCCCGACTTCTTCGCCGTCTTCAGCGAATAGAAGCCGTCGGCCGGGTTGCCAATGGCCAGCGACTTGGCCAGCGTGTTGGGCTTGACCGGCTTAACGTGGAAGCTGTCCTGGTTGTACGCCTCGACTATCGGGCTACAGCCCTCGGCCTGTGCCAGGTGCATCTTCGTGTTCACCGCGCCTATAAGACCAAGATCGGCGAACTCGTTCAGGCCCTTCCATATCTTCGTATACAGCGAGCCTGAAGCGGCCGGAACGACGCACCTGTCCGGCGCTCGCCAGCCAAGCTGCTCGGCAACTTCGTAGGCCAGGGTCTTTGACCCTTCGGAGTAGTACGGGCGCATATTCACGTTCACAAAGGCCCAGCGGTGATTGTCGGCCAGCTCGCTGCACAGCCGGTTCACCTGGTCGTACGTGCCATCGACAGCCACGAGAGTCGCGCCGTATATGGCCGCGCCCAGAATCTTTCCCTTTTCCAGGTCGGAGGGGAAAAACACTATCGTGTCCAGGCCAGCCTTCGCCCCATGCGCCGAAACAGACCCGGCGAGGTTGCCAGTAGAAGCGCAGGCCAGCGTCTCGAACTCGAACTCCAGCGCCTTATTGGTAGCCACCGACACGACGCGGTCCTTGAACGAGAACGTCGGGTTGACGCTGTCGTTCTTTATATACAGGTTGTTAAGGCCCAACTTACGACCCAGGTTGTCGGCCTTCATCAGCGGGGTGAACCCCGTGCCCATGTCTATGCCCGACTCGCGGCCCACCGGCAGCAGGTCCTGGTAGCGCCACATAGACAGCGGTCCTGCCGCGATGCGCTCTTTCGTCAGCACCCTGGCAATGGCGTCATAGTCGTAGCCTACTTCCAGCGGACCGAAGCAGAACTCACATACGTGCGAGGGCTCTACCGGGTACTCCCGGCCGCACTCACGGCAAAAAAGCGATTTTACGAAGGGCATATCTGGGGGGCCTTACAGCATAAATCGCGGGCTTAGACTGGCCCGCGACCTACTCGATCGTAGCAATGAGCCCTTCCTGATGTCAATGAGCCAGGCACCGTCTATTCGGCCCTGGGCGCATAGTGCGGGCCTCGTGACCGGCCAACCCGCGTTGTGGGGCACATAAACAGGTAACATACCGACCCCTGCCCCTATCCCGGCAAGGGTGACT
>CAUZIR010000048.1:0-9102 GCA_963579815.1 Dehalococcoidia bacterium | reverse complement strand
CGAAGGGTCCGCACCGGGCCGCACAATCTTCACCGTAACGTCCCGGTTCGCCCGCAAGTTATAGGCAGGCAACAGCACCGAAGGGTGCTCCAGGTCGCAAACAATCACCTCGTCCCCGGCATCGAAACGCAGCCCGTTCAGAACCACGTTTAACCCCTCTGTCGTATTCTCTGTAAGAAGAATTTCCTCGGGCGTTGCGTTGAATAATTTAGCAACCGCCTCTTTAGAACGATTGCGAATCGCAATCCCCGTCTCCAGCACCTCCGTCGTCGTAGGGCCAGAGTAGCTCTCATACCGCAGGCGCTTCTCAATCGCCTCCACCACATACGTCGGCGACGGTCCGGACCAGCCGGTATTGAGGTAAGTCATCATCCCCACAGTGGGAATCTCCGACCTGATCTGTCCGATATCCAGAGTCAAACAAGACCTCCTAATGCTATGGCCACACAACCTGTCTGGCCGCACCGTACGGGTCCGGAAACAGCGCCCGAACGGGCGCGCCGGACCACTACAAGCTTACAAAGGCAAAAACACGCTCGCTCGTTCCTGCGACGAGCGAAACACCGCCTCGGTGAACTCCATGTACTTCACGCCGTCTGCAAAGCTCGTCAGCCGCACCGGCTCGGTGCCGCGAATCGCGCCTATGAACTCCGCCTCTACCCGCCAGTCGCCGCGCTCTGCGCCTGCAATGGCAATGGCCGCCAGTTCAGCGTCGCCCTTGCGTCCGCCCGACAGCGTCACCCGCTCAATGTGCACCCCCCAACCGTCCAGCGCGTCCGCCGTGTTCACCCGCAGCGTTCCCTCCGTGCCGTACAGCCAGACTCGGTCACCCGGAGCGTGGCCGGTGATGGAGCTAAACCGCAGCCGACCCACCGGCCCCGACGCGAACTCGGCAACCACCTCTAAATGGTCGGGTATGGATATGGCATGCGCCTCGCCGGTCTCGTCCTTACGGAAAGTCACGTGCGTGCGGCCCAGCGCCATCACCGAAGTGGCCGGGCCTATCCAGCGCATCAGCGCCTCGTACCAGATGCCCATCGTCATAACGTTGTGGCCCGACACGTCCCGGTCATAGCGCCAGTGAAATGGACCTTGACGGTCCAGAAAGCCGCCAGAATGGCTGGTGAGATCAACAGCCACCAGCTCACCCAGATAGCCCTCGGCAATAAGCCGGGCGACCGTGCGGTCCACACCTAACGTAAACGGCGACGGCACAATCATCGAGATAAGGTCCGGCCGCTCCCGGGACGCCGCCAGCATGCCCCGCGCTTCTTCAGCGTCCATCGCCATGCGGGCTTCGGTAAGCACGTGCTTGCCCACCGCCAGCGCCGCCGTGGTAATGGCGGCGTGCATATACGGCCAGGTGCCAATGCAAATGGCGTCAATGTCCAGGTCATCGACCAGGTCGGTCCAATGCTCGTGCACCACTGGGATGCCGAACTCTTTTGCCGCCTTCTCGCCCGACTCGAGCGAGCGGTTAGCGACCGCGACAACTTCAACGCCGTCTATTTCCTGAAAACCGGGTATATGGCGCAGCCGGGTGTTCGCCCCCGCGCCGACAATCCCTACTCGCAGTGGCTCTGGCAAGTTAGCACCCTCTCTCGTTATCTCTCGGTGTTTTGGCCACAGGCTGGCTTAGCTGGCTTCCGGGAACCAGATGCGTCCCGTGGCTTCCGTCGGTGTCCACAGCAAATATCCGCCAATGCTCGTCACATACAGGTCGCTCAGGTCGGGTCCGGCGAACGTGCAATTGGTCGGTAGGTCCACCGGCAACGGGTGACGCTCAATCACCTCGCCGTCTGCCGAGAACACATAGATGCTCGGCCCAGGCCCACCGGCCGCGGTGCCCGCCGTCGCCCAAATGTTGCCCTCGGTGTCCAGCACCATGCCGTCAATGCCGCGCCAGTCGCCGAACTCGTGCAGCACCTTGCCCTCGCCCAGGCTGCCGTCGGCCTGCACCGCGTAGGCGCGTAGCTGTCGCTTCTCGTCCAGGGTGCGGCCACTTTGAGCGACGTACAGAATCGAATGATCCAAGTTGAATAGCAGCCCGTTTGGCCGGGTGGTGTCGAACGTCACCCGCTCCGCAGCCGAGTACGTACCATCGCCCTTGGGGTCCAGCCGGTAGACTGACTCGTGGTCCAGCTCCATGTCGGTGCGGTCCTTCGTCCACTCCCCCCCCGCATCCTCATAGAACGGGTCCGTAAACCAGATACGACCCTGGTCATCGAACGCCAGGTCGTTGGGAATGTTGAACCGCTTGCCCTCGTAACTGTCCGTCAGCACCACGGCCCCTTCGGCGTCCAGGCTGGGCGGGCCGTCGTAGCGCACCACCCGGCGGGCACCTCCCTCGCAACCGTAGTAGCGCCCCTCGGCGTCGAACATAGTGCCGTTGCACCAGTTCGTCTGCTCCCGGTAAATCGAAGTCAGCCGCGTATTGGGATCGAACGCCAGCACCCTGCTCTCGGGAATATGCGTGAACAGCAGCTTTTCGCCGTCCCAGGCCGGGCCCTCTGTAACGCCGCCCAGCGGTCCGGCAACAATAGTGAAGTCCATCAAATAACCTCCTGCGATTCGCCGATGTCGCCCGCAGCGTTGCCCGTAATACTGGCCGCCGCCTCTTTAATCGCGCCGAACTCGGTCCGATAGCCCGCGTGCATCTGCCGCGCGTCCGAAGAGTGCAGCACGAACCTCGCGCCCTCGTTAAGCCACTTGATGGTGAGCGGCACCGTCTGGTGGTGAATCAGCACCGGAACGTTTCGCTTCTCGCACGTCGCTATGATCCTGCGCAGCGCCGCCTCGTAGTCCGGGTGGTCGTAGTCGTTGGGAATGCCCAGTGTGATGCTCAGGTCGTTCGGTCCCACGAAAATGGCGTCTATGCCGGGGACCTTGAGAATGTCCGGGAGCGCGTCGATGGCGGGCACGCTCTCAATGCCGACAATGCACACCACGTTCTTATTGATGTTCTCCAGGTAGGCTCTAGAAGCCTCCGAGGGAAACACCCCCTCCTCTACAACCCGGCGTACCATCGCGCCCTTCAGCGGTCGCCACTTCGCCGCCGCCACCACGTCGCGCACCTCTTCCACCGTTTCGCAGTACGGCGCCAGCACTCCCTGTGCGCCGGCGTCCAGCGCCATGGTCACGTAGTGCGGGTCGGGAATGGGCACGCGCACAATCGGCACCGGGTCCATCGCCCGGGACGCCGCCAGGTAGTCGGCCACCTCAGAGCGGCCCCTGGGCGAATGCTCTGTGTCGATAATGACGTAGTCTAGGCCCAGCCCGTCCACCGCTGTCGTCCAGCGCGGGTTGCGACCCAGGCTAATCATTGAGCCGTACACCACGGCACCCGAGTTCACTTTGCTTTTTAGTTCTTCGCCGTTCACTTGCATCACCTGTCCAGTTGGAATCCACCCCACATATCCACATATCTGGCGGCACACGTTGGGGCGGGCTTGATTGTATCTAGACCATAGGACGTGTCAAGAAAGGCACCCGACCCTCTCAGGGCTCGTGCAAAACCAGAAATGCGCCGCACAACACCGGTGCCCAGGGCCGGGTGTGCTTTGTGGATATCGTTGCACGCCAACTTGCACCAACCGAACGGTTGTTCTATAGTCCAAATCAGGGGTTGACCACACTCCGGCTGCTAGAGCGCTTCTAGCGGGCTTCCAGCGGACGTGTTACTGGAACGGTCTGCCCCAGGTCGGAGCGGGCCCGCGCCCGCGCCGACTGTCCAGGGGGTGGGGGAGAAGTGTTAGGTCCAGCTCGCCTCCTCGCTGACGCGGATGAGGCGACGGAACGGCCTGCCGAAAAATGTCTCAAAGGCGACGAGCCCGGCGAACACGGCACTCACGCCAGAGAGCAAAACCATCGCGTCCATCTGCCCCGATACGCCGATCAGCGCCCCGAGCACCGCGATTGCCACAAGGCGCGGCCAGTCCAAAGACCCGCCGCACCGGAACAGCACCTGCCCGGCCAGGAACAGGATGATGCCGCCGCACAGCGCCACCGCCGGGATCATAATCAGCACCTCGTCGGTGTGAGCGAGCGTCTTTTTAACACCCATGCTGAAGAAGATCACGCCAATAATCATCGGCAGGTGAATGTACGAATAGCCGTGCTGCGCCAGCCAGTTTGGCCCCTTGGTACATGCTTGGACGCCCGACTGAACACCGCTCTTCATATCTTTTTTGGGATATTTCAACAGAAGATCTCAGTTCACGGCTCAAGATCGAAAACCTCGATTGGGGAGAGGACTCTTAGTCACCGCCCTGCCGATGCGGTGTCCCCACCCCCATTGCCCCCACCTCCTACCGCTGCTAGGCTGCCCCCGCGCCTAGCCACTGCCGCAGACGGCCTGCGATCCGGATGAGGATCGCCCCGTTGGCCCGGTGAAAATAGCGGCGCAGGCAACCCCAATAAAAAACATTCCCCAGGCCTGGGTCATCCTGGCCGTCGGCTTTATTGTGCTGTTCTTCGGCGGCGGAGCGCTGTCGGTGTTCGGGCTGGTCCTCGTCCCGATGACGGACGAACTGAACTGGTCGCGGTCGTCGCTGTCGCTGGTGCTGACGACGTTCATGATTGTCTCGGCGCTGGCAATGCCGTTCGTCGGGCGCATTGTCGACCGCACCGACCTGCGGCTCATCCTCACGGTGGCGGTGGTGCTGGTCGGCATCGGCGCGGGCCTGATGTGGCGGGTGAACGCGCTGTGGCAGGTGTTCCTGCTGTACGGCATCGTGTTCGCCATTGGCAACGCCGGTTCGTCGGTGCCCACGGTGACGGTGATGGTCAGCCGCTGGTGGACGACGCGGCGCGGGATGGCCAACTCTGCCGCGATTGCCGGGATGGGGCTGGGCCAGCTGGTCATCATCATCACACTCACGTTCCTGCTGACCACCATCGGTTGGCGCACCGCGTACGCCATTATCGGCGCAGCCAACCTGTTCATCGTGGTGCCGGTGGTGCTGATGTTCGCGCGCTCAGGGCCAGGCAAGACGGGGGCAGCGGCCAGTGCTCTGGAGCCGTCCGAAGACGGTTCGTCAACGGTTGACGAGACCATCGGCGAACCTTTAGGTGAGCCCAATAAGGAAAGACCCCTGGTCGCGGCCAACTCGGTTCGCGACCTGTTCCGGTCGCGGCACATGTGGCTGCTCATGGGCATGTTCGCCCTGTGCGGCTTCCAGGACTTTTTCGTCCTCACGCACGTGGTCGCGTTCGCTACTGACCTGGGCGTCAGCGACCTGCTGGCGGGCAACATGCTGGCGTTTATGGGCCTGACCGCGCTGGCCGGCGTGATGCTCTCGGGCTACCTGTCCGACCGCTACGGCCCGGCGGTGCCCTCGGTGCTGTGCTTCGTCATCCGCACGGGCATTTTCGTGTTCATTCTCAACAGCCAGTCCACACCGTCGATTATGGTGTTCGCCTTGCTGTACGGCTCGACGTTCTTCATAACCGCGCCGCTGGGGGTGATTTTCGCTGGCCAGATTTTCGGGTCCCGATACTTGGGCACGGTGAGCGGGATTGTGTCGATGGTGCACCAAGTTTTCGGTGGCCTCGGGGCCCTCGCAGGCGGCCTGTTCTTCGACGCCTTCGGCCGATACGACGGGGCCTTCGCCCTGGTCCTGGGGCTGGCGCTGCTGGCAGTAGTCGTGTCCGCCCTGCTGCACCGGTCGCGACCGGCTAGCGTTCTCCGCGAGCAAGGCTCGCTCTAGGGCTCTTCGGCTCAAGGCCTCATCGGCTATCCCGCACGGGCTGCGCTCGGCTCTAGGGCTCTTCGCGCGAGCGCTCATCGCTTCGCAATCGGCGTGGCTGGTGAGCCATCAAGCCATCGGGGGTTCGTAGGGGGTAGGTACCCCCTGCGTGGGGTTTGGGGGCCAGTCCCCAAAAAGCCCAACCGAAGCAACGTCAGAAGAAAAAGAAACAAACGAGGGCAGAAGCATCCCTCCAACCCCCCATCTCTTGACACAAAGTTAAGCCCCTGCTTATATACGCCCCCCGAATCGGCAGGCACCCGAGCCACGTAACACCCAACAGGCAAGTGAGAAGAAAGCTAGCGAGAGGGAGAACCCCATGACCACCCAAACACCCAGCCCGGCAGAGCTATTCCGCAGGGCCGCCGCCCACACCCGCGGGGCCGTGGCGGGCGTCAACCCGAGCCAGTTGGGCGACGAAACCCCGTGCTCTGAGTGGAACGTCGAGGAGTTGCTTAACCACATCATCGGCGGGGCGACGATTGGTGCTACGGCGTTCGGAGGGAACGCCCCGGAGGCCGACAACACCACGTCCGCCTACGACAGCGCTACCGAGGCCGCCGTCGTCGCCATGAGCGTCGAGGGTGCGCTCGACGGCCCCGTCACCGTGTCCGAGGGAAACGAGATGCCCGGCGGCGCGTTCGCCACAATCCTGGCCATGGACAACCTCGTGCACGGGTGGGACCTCGCCAAGGCGACCGGCCAGAGCACTGAACTGCCCGCCGACCTCGTGGACATTTTCTACGCCGCTTTCGAGCCCCAGATGGACAGCTTCCGCCAGGGCGACAGCTTCGGCCCCGAAGTGTCCCAGCCCGGAGACGTCCCTATGCAGGACAGGCTAATAGGCATGATGGGCCGCGCGCCCTAGAGCAAATCCCAGGGGCAAGCCAGGCCCGATTGCGAAGCGATGAGGCCATCAGTCGAAGAGCCCTAGAGCCCGGCGGAGAGCATGCGCTTGCGCGAAGAGCCCTAGAGCGCGGCCGGGCCGCGCGGAGAACCAGCCCTAGCTGGCGAAGTTAAGCCGCTCCATTAGCCGGGCAAGCTCCCGGTAGGCCGTCTCGTCCGGCCGCGACGTCGGCATGCGCACGCCTGTGGAGCGGATAACCCCACGCCGCCGCAGAATCTCCTTCGTCAGGTGGTACGACCCGTCCAGCGACCGCATCAGCAGCCCCAGCAGCGGCGTCACCTGCTCCATCACCGCCTCCGCGCCCGCCTCGTCGCCCACCTGCCACAGCGTCCACGCCGTCACGAACGCCTCGGGCACCGCCGGGCCAGGCATGGTGCCAACGGAGCCTCTACGCAACTCGGGGACAAAGTTCACGCCGCCGAAGCCGCCGAACACCGTCACGTCGTCCCCGCCCAGCGCCTTCAGCTCGGCGGCCCGGTCGGGCGTGGGCGGCGTCTCGGCCTTCGCGTAGCGGGCCAGCGGGACTTCTCTTGCAATCCTGACGGCTAGCGCCGGGGCAATCGGCGACGTCCAAATGTCCTGGATGAACACCGGCAGCCCGCCAGCCTCTGCGATGCGCCGGTAATGCTCGACAATCACGTCGGGCGGCACCGGCAAGAACAACGGCGGCGTCACCATCAGCGCGTCTGCGCCAAGCTCGGCTGCTTGCCGGGCGTAGCCGACCGCGACGTCCGTACCCGGCGCGCCCGCGTGCATCACCACCGGCACGCGCCCGCGCACCTCCCCCACCACGGCCTTGAGCACCGAGTCCCGTTCGGCTTCGGTCAGCTTGAAGACCTCGGAGCCCACGGCCACGCCAACGCCGTCCACGCCCGCGGCGACGAGGTACTCTACCTCCGCAGCAAGATCGCGGAAGTCCACGCGCCCGTCCTCGTCGAACGGGGTGTAGAGGATGGGGTATACGCCGGTTAGTTCTGGGGTGTGGGTGGTCATCGAGATGGGTATCCTAAATCCTAGAGCGATGGTGGAGAAGGACAAGGTGTCACCGACGATCAAACTCCGAATGTCAGCACTGCGCCTACTCGAAAAAGCGCTCGAATCGTGGAATAACTTCGTCGCGAACGAGTCGATGTAT
Organism: Dehalococcoidia bacterium; assembly: GCA_963579815.1. Lineage (GTDB taxonomy): Bacteria > Chloroflexota > Dehalococcoidia > Lucifugimonadales > UBA2962 > CAUZIR01. Next base: position 1,313 of record CAUZIR010000048.1, on the reverse strand, counting down.
ATCGCCCAGTTCTGCAACGCCGACGCGTCCCAAACCTGGCCTAAAAGGGATTTCGAACGCTACGTCCACATGGATTTGTGGTTCAACTTTTTCTGCCATCTTGCTACGGACCGTGTCGGGCAAGATAACGTCGTATTTGTCTTTGAATCCGGTGAACCCCAAAAACTCGAGCGCGGAGGGTGAGAGTTCTAGATCACTCATCGGATAGACAGGCGGGATAAGCTTATGCTTGTCTTTGTCGGACAACTCCTTCAGTACCGAAAATGACCCTTGTTCCGGTCTGTCATTGCTGTGGAAGGGTTGAAAATATTCGAAAGTTTCATGTGTTGGCTCAGGTACGTGACAGAGCGACTGAGCCGCTCCGCCACCCGACTGCTCATAGGCTGCACGTGACTCGAAAAGAGGAAAGGAAGGCCTCGGCCATGCGTCCCCGTCATATCCATTTTCGACGGCCAGAGCGAACGGGATATAGTCGAGGGCCGAACGCAAGTTGTGTGCAACATTCCCAACCATCGGCCCCCACATTGCGCTGTATCGGGTTGGTGGCCTCACCCTGTAAACGGTCGCCTTGAGTTCCTGAACGTTATGTTCAGAAAGCCAATAAGGGTTGTTACTCACGAAGTGTCGAATGCTTCACTTAAGCGCTTGAATATGTTGCCGCGCCCGGCGGCACTTGAGCCAAGAACCGTGCAACGGATGGGAAGTGTTGGATGGCTTCATGACATACGAGAAGGCTAAGGCGGTCCAAGAAGGCTAGCACGACCGCCTAGAAGCTCGGGGCCAAACAACAAAAAGCCCCGGCTGCTTTTAGGGGCCGGGGCTGTCGTGGGGTTGGACTTGGGCGGGCTGCTCGCCGCCGCCGCTCGGTGTGTTCGTTTACACGACTCCGTCGGTGCGGAGGTCTTTGAGCGCCTGGTTGAAGCCGTCTATGGTGCGGTCGACCACTTCGTCGGTGTGGGCGGCCGAGACGACGAAGCACATGCCGTTCCAGTCCATCCCGTCGGCGCCGTTCACGAGCACGGCGCGGCGCAAGGCCCGGGTCTTCTCTGGCGGCATGGACGAGTAGATGTCTTCGTAGGGCATGGTGCAAAGCTCGCGGTCGCAGGGGCAGTCGTACCCCATGTTCACCTGCACCAGCGACGAGATGCCGTGCGAGTGGCCCATCACCTCGTTGCGGGCGAACGCATCGTTGATGCCGTCCTTCAGCCGCAGCGCAGCCGCGTCGGCAAGCTCGATCGCGTTCGTGTTCCAAATCGCGTCCAGCTGAGCAATCCCCGCCGCCGCCGATATCGGCTGAGCGTTGTACGTCCCGG
>CAUZIR010000047.1:0-9353 GCA_963579815.1 Dehalococcoidia bacterium | reverse complement strand
GGTCTGGGGCTCTGGCTCTTTATAATGCGTGTCCTGTAGCCGCTCAACCGAGGCCGCCGTACCCCCATTTATGACCGACACCAAACAAGTAGCAAAAATTGAGGCCCTCGCCACGGCAGTGCGCGTCGACTCCCTTAACATGGTGGCCGCGGCCAACAGTGGCCACCCTGGCGGCTCCCTGTCTGAAGCGGACATACTTGCCGTGCTGTACGGCGCAGTCATGACGCACGACCCGAAGAATCCGGCGATGCCGGATAGAGATCGGTTCGTCCTCAGCAAGGCCCACGCCTGCCCGGCGCTTTACGGCGTCCTGGCAGAGACCGGTTACTTCCCGGTAAGCGAGCTATCTACCTTCAGGCAGATCGATTCTCGCTTGCAGGGCCACGCTCACATCAAAACCCCCGGCGTCGAAATGTCAGGGGGCTCGCTGGGGCAAGGCCTGTCGTTCGGCATTGGCACGGCGCTCGCCGCCCGCCTCGACGGCCGCCCCACGCGCACTTACGTGTTGCTGGGCGACGGCGAGTGCGACGAGGGCCAGGTGTGGGAGGCGGCCATGTCGGCCCCTCACCACGGCCTGGACAATCTCGTGGCCATTGTCGACCGAAACCGAATTCAAAACGACCGTTGGACCGACGAGGTCATGACCCTGGAACCGCTCGCCGACAAGTGGCGTGCGTTCGGCTGGGAAGTCGCCGAAGTCAATGGCCACAGCGTGCCGGAACTACTCGCGGCATTCGACCGAGCGGCGGGTACGAAGGGCCGCCCCACCGTCATCATCGCCCACACCTCCAAGGGCAAAGGCGTGTCTTTCATGGAGGACAATCCCGCCTTCCACGGCATGGCCCCGTCCCCTGAGCAACTCAAACAGGCGATCACCGAATTGACGTCGAGCCGGTCCCATGACTGAAACAGCAATAACCCGACTGGTTGCAGCAGAGACGCTGGTAGAACTCGGAAGCGAGTACCCTGACGTGGTTATCGTCGGCGGTGACCTGAACAAGTCAACGTACTCCAACAAGTTCGGGGCAGAATTCCCCGACCGTTTCTTCGACTTCGGTCCGGCCGAACAGAACATGGTGAACGTGGCCGCAGGCCTGGCGGCCTCGGGCAAAATACCGGTGGTCAGCACCTTCGCCGCTTTTGGCACGGCCCGGCCGTTCGATCAGTTGAGGGTCGGGGTTTCCCAGCCGGGCCTGAACGTCAAGCTAATACTCACCCACGCTGGCCTCCTGACGGCAGAGGACGGCGCTTCAGCGCAGGCAATTGAGGACGTGGCCATCATCTCGGCACTGCCTTCGTTCACGGTAATTGTGCCTGCAGACGGGCCTGAAGCCGCCAAGGCGGTTCGCGCCGCAGTTGAAACCGAAGGCCCGTTTTACGTGCGACTGTCTCGCACCGCCACGCCGGTTGTGCACGGCGGCGACTACACGTTCGCTGTGGGGCGGGCAGAGACAATGCGTGAAGGTACAGACGCGACCATCATCGCCTGCGGAATAATGGTGCACGCAGCGCAAGTGGCGGCCGAGTCGCTAGCCGCACAGGGAATATCCTGCCGGGTAGTGAACATGGCCACGGTCAGCCCGCTGGACGAAGCGGCCGTTCTAAGCGCGGCACGCGACACGGGCGCCCTGGTCACCGCCGAGGAGCACCTCTTGAAGGGCGGTCTCGGAAGCGCAGTCGCCAGCGTACTGTCCGGCAGTCTGCCCACACCATTGGAAATGGTGGGACTGTCCGGCTACGCAGAGTCCGGGAACTCCAAGGCCCTGTTAGAGAAGTACGGCCTGACCTCGACCGACATCGCAGATGCGGTCAAAAAGGTCGTCTCCCGAAAGACCGGCTAGATAGCCAGCCAGACAAACTGGTCTGGCTATCCCGTCTTTCGAGAGGCACCGACCGTGGCGGTCGCCCAGTTGGCGCCGTCCTTGGAGTTGTGGCTATTCTCACTCTGGACTTCGGTGCCCAGCCTGATCTCGTAGAACCGCTCCACGAACACAGCCATGTCGTCCAGCGCCTTCGGCTGCATCACGCAGTGCAACCCGCGTTGGCCCGCATGAATTCGAACCTCGCCCCTCAGACCGCCGGCGTAGGTGAGAATGAACACCGTGCCGATCAGGCCTAGAGCCACCGCCATAAAAATGGGAGTGGCCGGCGAAGCTACCAGCAAAAGTGACAAAGCCCCCAGTAAAGCGCCTCCAATTATGAAGAGTATTCCAACCCAGACCCACTGGATGTTCCGGCTGACACGGATGATGTCAATTCCGTTGACATCATCCAGCGCCAGGGAGGAAACGTTCAGCCGGTGGCCGGTGGTGGAGTAGCGGACTATCCGCCTATTGGTGAGCAAGAGCGTGGCACGGCCAGACTCCAGTTCGTCGGTCAGGCCCTCCTCAAGCTCGACCGCCACCTCCATAGAATCTCCGGGCAGCAGGCCCATGCCCACCTTCCTCAAGACGTTTGAGACCATTAGGCCTCTTTCCTGTTGCATTACACCCTCCTGGTGTCATGTGCTATCAATCCGCGCAGTTTTCTCTTGGGGTGCAACCTAGACCCATAGCTAGACAGCGCCCCGCACGGAACACGCGAAGTACATCTAAACGAAGGGTGTCCGGGGTTAAACCAAAGTTCGCGAGGATGTCGGCCTGCACGGTCACAGGGCGCGCTCCCTTGGGTGATCGCACCTAACGAGGTCTGTTATGACCGCAGCCAAAACTCCGTGACTCCATCGTGCCCTCTCGCCGTCAGCGGGCTTAACCTCAAGTTAACGGTCCGCAAAACCCTTGTGATCAGGTAATCCATGACAACGACAGAGAAACCTGCTATCCAGAAAGTCGGCGAATTCCTGGCGAAACCGGAGAGCGACGTAGTCGCCCTCCTCAAGGAAGAGGGCCTCTTTCGCGCGATGGTCAGTGAGTACCGACGCCGGGGAGCGAACGTCGACCCGAAGCTGAAAAACAACATCCAGGGCCTCGTGCGCAAGCTAGAGGGGGGGCCACACCGCTGCTCAGGCCGCCGCTGAGGCTGCGAAAGCGGCGGCGATCCAAACCCCGGCGCAACCGGGCCCGGCCCAGCGAACGTCTATGCCGTCCGAAGCCACAACGACCATCATGTTCACCGATATCGTCTCGTCCACCGCGCTCACCGTGAGCCTGGGCGACAGGGCTTCCCGCGAGGTCTTCGGTGTGCACGATGCGCTGGTGCGTCGGCAGACCGCCGACCACGGCGGATACGAGGTGAAGGCGATGGGAGACGGCTTCATGCTCGCGTTCGCCTCCGCCAGGCGCGGGGTGGCATGTGCATCCGCCATTCAAAGCGAACTGGAGCGGGTGCGTCAGGAACAAGACGTACCCAAAGTCCGCATCGGCCTATCGGTGGGTGAGCCCATCGCCGAAGAGGGCGACCTGTTCGGCATGTCCGTTATCACCGCAGCCAGGGTCAGCGCATGTGCTGGGGCAGACCAGGTTCTCGTTTCCGAACTCGTCTATGGCCTCGTAGTGAGCTGTGGTGACTTCGCCTTCTCACCTATCGCCCCGGTGGAGATCAAGGGGCTTAAAGGGGAACAGAAACTGTACGAACTCCATTGGCAAGGCGCGTCCGACGCACCGGCCGGTACTTAGGAGCAACAACATATGCCTGAAGACCTGATAATTTCCAACGAAGCCAAAGACGCTCTTTTGAGCTGCGAGCTGTTCACTGACGTGACAGAGGAGCAGATTCGGGAGGTCGCTGCCCTGGTGGAAGAGGTCGACCTTGCGCCCGGTGAGGTGCTGCTGCGTGCAGGCGACCCGGCCGAATACCTGTACGTGGTAATTAAGGGACGCGGCGTCGCGCAGTTGGAGATGGACCGGGGGCTACTGTCCCTGGGGCTGATCGGGCCCCACGATACCGCGGGCTGAACAGCGCTCATACAGGGTCAGATATACCCTGCATCGGTCCGAGCCCTGACGGCTATGCGAGTCGCCAGGCTGGAGGCCGAGGCAATGTCGGTGCTCATGGGCCTGAACCGGTCCGTCGGCTACAAGGTGCAAAAACGGCTGAGCACCGTTTTCTATCGCCAGTACCAGGCCGCCCTGGAGACCTTCAGAAAGACAGGCTAACGCCCGACTCTAGCGCATCAGCTGGGCGAGGTTCTTAATGCCCTTGCCCGACGCCATCTGCTTCATCAGTTTCTGTGTCTGACGGAACTGGTTTAACAGCTGGTTGATGTCCTGTGGTGCGGTGCCGCTGCCCGCGGCGATTCGGCGTCTGCGGCTGCCGTTGATCGTCTCCGGCCTGCGCCTTTCCCCCGGCGTCATCGAGCGAATTATCGCCTCGATCTTGCCGATGTGAGCCTCGTCCAGGTCCGCCCCGGCCATCTTGCCCTTCAGCGACCCCATGCCGGGGAGCATGTCCATCACCTGGCTCAGCGGCCCCATATTGCGCAGGCTCTGGAGCTGGCCCAGGAAGTCCTCCAGGTCGAACGTGGCCTGGCGCATCTTCTTTTCTAGCTTCTTGGCCTCATCTACGTCGAAGGACGCCTGCGCCTTCTCTACCAGCGTCACCACGTCGCCCATGCCCAGTATGCGAGAGGCCAGCCTGTCGGGGTGGAACAGGTCCAACGCGTCGGTGCGTTCGCCGTTACCCACGTATTTGATCGGCACACCGGTGACGGCCGTAATCGACAGCGCCGCCCCGCCCCTGGCATCGCCGTCCAGCTTGGTAAGCACCAGTCCCGTCAGGCCGATGCGCTCGTTGAACGTCTCTGCGACATTGACGGCCTCCTGGCCGGTCATCGCGTCTACCACCAGCAGCGTTTCGTCCGGCTTCACCTTGTCTTTGACCCGGCGAAGCTCGTCCATGAGTTCGTCGTCCACCTGGAAGCGACCGGCGGTGTCGACTATTACCCAAGCGGCGCCGATTCGGCTCGCCTCTTTCACCCCGTCGCGGGCAACATTTACCGGTGAGCTTTTGGTGCCAGCGTCGAAAACCGGCACATCTATTTGCTCGCCCAAGGTCTTTAGCTGCTCGATGGCGGCCGGTCGGGCCAGGTCCGCGGCTACCAGCATGGGCTGCTGCCCGGACTGCTTTAGGTTGCGGGCGAGCTTGGCAGAGGTCGTCGTCTTGCCCGACCCGTTCAGGCCCACCATGAGAATTTTGGCGGGCCGAGTGGGGCCGGGTTCGAGCTTTCGTACCCCACCGCCCAGCACTGCCGTGAGCTCTTCATGGGTGATCTTCACCACCTGCTGACCCGGCGTAATGCTCTTTAGCACGTCGGCCCCGAGAGTCCGAACCTTTATCGCGGCGACCAGGTCCTTGGCGACACGGAAGTTGACGTCGGCCTCAAGCAGGGCCATGCGGACCTCGCGCAGGGCGGCGTCCACGTCCTTTTCGGTGATCCTGCCTTTGTTGCCCAGCCGACCAAATGCGTCGGTTAGCCTGGATGAAAGTGTGTCGAACATATCGTTATCGACCATACCATGTGGGTCGCTGGCTAACGCTCGGCAGTTAGCGCATCCAGAGTCGCCAGCCCCAGCGCCACAGCCTCGCCGATGCGGGCGGGGACGACGTGCTCCAGCGTGTCGTCGGCCGTGTGTATGCGAGAGAAGTCATCGGCGAAAAAGAACACGAACGGCACCCCTGCCGCCTCGAACGGAGCGAAATCGCTGGAGCCCCCGTCCAGGCCCAGGTCGGGGTCCAGGCGCACGGGCACGCCTATCTCGTCGCCCAACTCCAGCACCAACTTACCGAGCCACGGCGTAGCGATCATGGCGGCAACGTCGCCGGTGCCCAGCGCGTCGAAGTTGAGCATGGCGACGATGTCGCGCGTTTCGGCGGCGCTCAGTGAATGGACGTAGTGCCTGGAGCCTATGAGGCCCTCCTCTTCGGTGCCGAAGGCTATGAACCTAAGCGCGAACGGATAAGAGCGCCCGGCGGCGAGCCGGGCAACCGTGAGCAGCGCGGCTATGCCGGAGCCATTGTCGTTGGCACCGTCCACGCCTGCCACCGTGTCGTAATGGCCGCCCAGTACGACCATGCCTGCCCCCGGGTCGGTGCCCGGCAGGTCGGCCACTACGTTGGCCGAGTCTCGCGCCTCGATTACGACCGAGACTGTGACTTCTACCTCACCAGCTTCTACCTCGACAGCTTCCATTTGGGCCAGCAGCGCCTCACCCATTTCGCGGCTGACAGAGACCGCCGGGATGCCCGACCGGCTCGACAGGCGGCCCGCAAAGTTGTCCTGTCTGTTGTTGTAGATGACAGCTGCGATGGCACCGGCCTGTTGTACCCGGGTGACCTTCTGCTCGAAGGGGATGACCCCTCGCTCAATCAGCGCCACGCGGCCCGTTAGCGAGCCCGGATCCAACTCGTTTACAAGCGCGCGCCCGGCGTCGGCCAGTGGCCCCGACGCCTCCCCTTCTCCAGAAAGGGTTAGTGGGAACGCGCGGCCATCGGGTGGGTCTGCGATGTGGACGCGCAGGACCGGGGGGTCCGTCCGGACCAGGTCGATGGTGAACGGCCGCAACTCGGTCTCATAGCCAAAATCTGATAGCAGGGAAGCAATGTACTCACCGGCCGCCGCCTCTTGCGCCGTTGCGCTCTGGCGGGGACTGTGGTTTTCGGTCAGGTCCACAAGGAGGTGGAAGCTCTGGGCGGCCAGTTCGGCCAGGTCCAGGTCTGGGGTCGGGTTCTCGACGACCGCGTTTGCAGTCCCGTCATCTGCGCTTAGCCCGTCCCTTGCTGCGGTGGGAGCCGGAGCCGGAACTGAGGTAGTCGTTGCGGTCGCGACCGGCGTTTCGCTGCCAGCAACGGGCACAGAGACGCCGTTTCCGCACGCCACAGCCGCTACGAACAGCGCGGCGGCCAGGGCACGGAGCAGCGTCTGGGTAGAGCCAGGGCTGGGGTATGAGAGACGGGTTAAACGCACGGCAGTTTTGCGCGCGCGCATCGCCCTAAACGCCACGGGCGACGGCAAAACCGTCGCCCGTGCAGAGCCAGCGGCCCGTGGGGCCCGTGCGGCCATTGGGGGGAGGTCATGTGCTGGCATGACCCTTAAAACGCCAGACCAGAGGCCCCAGTTAGCACTCCGGCAACTAGCGTTCTGGCAATTAACGTTTGGGTGACTTGCCGTTTCCGCTCAGTTTCAGGTTGAGAGCCGCCACGTCCACCTCTTCGGTCTCGGTGAGGTTCTCGCAGCAGGAAATGGACGATACTGAGTCACTCTTGGGGAGCTTAAAGACCGTCACTCCCTGGGTTATGCGGCTCCGGCTGGAAATTTCGGAAAGGTTCGTCCTGAGCACCTGCGCCTGCTCGGAGATGACGTACACCTCCATGTCCTCGGTCACGACTTCTGCTGCCGCAACCTGGCCCGTGCGCGAGGTTATGTTGAAGGTCTTCAGGCCCCGGCCGCCCCTCGTTTGCCGGCGGTAGTGCTTCAGCGCTGTCAGCTTGCCGAAGCCGTTCTTGCTTATGACGAAGAGCTTGCTCTGGCTTTCCGGCTCGACGATGCTCATGGCCACAATAAGATCTCGGATCGGCCTCTTGCCCTTCTCTTTCTTCGGGCGAATGTCCATACCCCGTACGCCACCAGCAGCCCGCTGTCTGGCGGTCACGTCCGACAGCGGGAAGCGGATGGACATGCCCAGTTTGCTGACCATGACGACCTCGTCGTCTTCTTTGGCCAGCCGGGCGGTAACCAGCTCGTCGGATCTACTGAGATTCATGATGATGAGCCCGGCCCGGCGGATGTTGGACACCGCCGAGAGTGGCACTCGCTTAATCTCGCCGGTGCGCGTGCCCATAACCAGGTACGCGTCTTCCACATCGAAGTCGGACACCGCGACCACCGAGTTGACCTTTTCGTTGTCCGCCAGCGGAATGACGTTCACCAGCGGCACGCCACGGGTATTGCGGCTGGTGTCGGGCCTCAGTTCGTAGGCCTTGATCGGCAGCACCCGGCCCCGGTCGGTGAAAAACAGCAACGTGTCGTGGGTGTCGCAAACCAGGATATTGCGGACGGGGTCGTCCTCTTTGGTCTTCATGCTGACGACGCCCTTGCCGCCGCGATGCTGATTTCTGTAAGTACCGGCGAGAATTCGCTTTATGTACCCGCCCTGGCTGAGGGTGACCACGACGCTCTCGTGCGGTTCAAGGTCCTCGCGGTTGAGGTCGTCGACAGCTTCCTCGATCAGGGTTTTGCGCTTACCGCCAACCTTCTTTTTAACTTCAAGGGTCTCTTCCTTGACGACCGCATCGACCTTGGTCTGGTCGGCCAGCAGAGATTCCAGATCGGCAATGCGGAGGGACAGTTCGGCGAACTCGGCCTCGATCTTCTGGCGCTCCAGTGCGGCGATACGCCGCAACTGCATGTCCAAGATCGCCTGCGCTTGAATGTCCGACAGGGAGAAACGCTCCTTGAGGGCCTGCTTGGCGGCCTCGGCGCTCGCAGAACCCCTGATGAGGGCTATGACGGCATCAAGGTCGTTAATGGCCACCATTAGGCCCTCGAGGATGTGTGCCCGGGCCTTGGTCTTGCGCAGTTCAAACTCGGAGCGGCGCGTAACGACCGTTCGGCGGAACTTTATGAACTCCAGCAGGCCTGTTTTCAGGTCCAGCACTCTTGGCCGACCGTTTACCAGGGCCAGCATGTTGGCAGAGAAGCTGCTCTGCATTGCGGTGTACTTGTAAAGGTTGTTGAGGATGACCAGCGGCTGGCTACCCCCGCGTAGCTCCAGCACGATGCGCATGCCCTTGCGGTCCGACTCGTCCCGAATCTCGGAAATGCCTTCGAAGCGCTTGGACTTGGTCATGGCGGCGATCTTCTCGACCAGCGTCGCCTTGTTCACCTGGTACGGCAGTTCGGAAATTACGATGCGCAGTCGTCCACCGCGCTTTATTTCCTCTACCTCTGCTTTGGCCCGGACGATTATCTGGCCCTTGCCTGTGGTGTAGGCGTCTATCGTTCCCTTTCGGCCCATGATGGCCGCACCGGTGGGGAAGTCCGGCCCCTTAACCGAGCGCATCAGTTCCGCTATCGACAGCTCGGGGTCGTCGATTAGCCGTATTACGGCCGAGCAGACCTCGCCGGGGTTGTGGGGCGGAATGTTCGTCGCCATGCCCACCGCGATGCCTGAGGCACCGTTGATTAGCAAGTTCGGCATCCGGGCAGGCAGCACTTTGGGCTCTTGCAACGTGTTGTCGAAGTTGTCGGCAAAGTCGACCGTCTCCTGGTCGAGTCCGGCCAGCATCTCTTCGGCTGCCTTCGACAGCTTCGCCTCGGTGTAGCGCATGGCGGCCGGGCGGTCGCCATCTACGCTGCCGAAGTTGCCCTGACCGTCTACGAGGGGCACGCGAAGTGAGAAGTCCTGGGCCATACGCAC
>CAUZIR010000046.1:0-9707 GCA_963579815.1 Dehalococcoidia bacterium | reverse complement strand
CCGCCCGCCTCGCTGACTGCCGAGCAGGAGATCGAGGTGATGGACCGGGGGCTGGCGATTCTCGAAGGGATCACCGGCGAGCGGCCCAGAGGCTACAGGGCGCCGTCCTGGGATCTTTCGGTTCGTAGCCTCGACCTCGTGGCGGACAGAGGGTTCCTCTACGACTCTTCGATGATGGACGACGACGTGCCGTACTTACTGGAAACCGAGTCGGGCCCGCTCGTGGAATTGCCTGTGCACTGGTTTCAGGACGACGCTGCATACTTCTGGTTTCATCGCGGGGCCGGCTCGATGAATACGCCGCAGGACGTTCTGACCGCGTGGCAGTGGGAGTTTGACGGGATGTACAAGGTCGGGGGTGCGTTCATGCTGACCTGCCACCCCCAGGTTAGCGGCCACATGTCGCGCCTGGTCATGCTCGACAGGCTTATCCGGCACATCAAGGCGCACCCCGACGCCCGCTTCATGCGCTGCATGGACGTGGCGGCGATTGTTCGGGAACGCGCCGACGGGCCGAACAACGGGTAAGGCTCTCACGCTAAGGGCGGCCCTCGTCATCGCTATGGTGTTGGCGCTTACGGGCGCCGGTTGCTCGGGCGGCGACAACACTGATGGCCTAACGGCAACCCTCTCGCCCGAAACAGAGGCGCCCAAAAAAGAGGCCGCTCTACTCATCGTCGAGGCCATGCAGCTTCACACAGAGGGCGACTACCTCCCGACCTTCCACATGCTCACCGAGGCCATTCGCCTGGACCCGGAAAACCCCAACGGCTACTTCTTCCGGGGCAACGCCCAGCGAGCGACGGGGCATCTCCCCGAGGCGGCCGGAGACTACACGGTCACGGTTGATCTGGACCCCACCTTTCTCGAAGCGTTCGTACAGAGAGCAGGGACGCGCGAGGCCCTCGGCGACCTGCCTGGTGCAGAGCGAGACTATTCGGCTGCCATAAATCTCGATTCCGACCGGGCCGACCTGTATCTCGGCAGGGCGCAGGTCCGGTTCGAGCGGGGCGCGATAGACCAGGCCATCGCAGACCTCGACGCGGCCACAGCGCTGGACCCGGCCAAGCCAGATGCGTACAACGACCGGGGCCTTGCCCACGTAGCATCAGGCGATCACTCAATGGCGTTGGGCGACTTCGCCAGAGCCATCGAACTCGACCCCGAATACGCCGCTGCCTACGCCAATCGAGGCGAGGCCTACGCGGCTTTAGGTAGCCACGAGTCGGCCCTGGACGACTTCGAGGCGGCCGTCCGGCTGGACCCGATCTCGGCGTCCAACTACACGGGCCGGGGTAATGCCCATCGCGACCTGGCGCGATACGAAGACGCGCTAGAGGACTATGATCGGGCGATTCGGCTAGACCCGAACAGCCCAGATTCGTTTTTCAACCGGGCGCTGGCACTGGCGGCGATGGGCCGCGTGGGCGAGGCCATACGGGACCTCAGAACCGTGCTTCGGCTAGAACCGGCCTTCGACACGACTGAACTCGACGAAGCACTGGAACCCGAAGCCGCCAATTAGTGCGCCCAGATTTGGGCTCACTGGCTAATGGGCCCAAATTAGTGCGAGGGGTACCGGTGCCCCGCCTTCACAGTGGCGACATGCGTTAGCCGATGGTTCGCGTTGACGGTAGTCCCGTAGGAGTCGGTCAGGTCGAACCGGCCCTCCTCCAGCTTTAGCACCGACACGTCGCCTTCGGCCCCCGGCGTCAGCGTGCCCAGCTTGCCCGTCAGCCCCATGACGTCCGCCGTGGCCTGGGTCGTCAGTCGAATGGTGTCGTACAGCGACAGTCCCAGATGCAGGAATCGCGACAATATGGTGACGTGGTCGTGCACCGGGCCGTTCACGTTGTAGGCGTGCAGGTCACTGGAAATGTTGCCAGGGTAGAAGCCGTCCGCCAGCGCCCTCTCGGCTACCCGGAACGAAAAACTGCCGGCGCCGTGGCCAATGTCGAAGATGACCCCGCGCTTTTGTGCCTCCCACATACCCGCGATGACCTTCCCGGCGTCGTCGAGAATGCCGTGTTTGGTGCCGTGATAGGCGTGAGTGACCACGTCACCGGGCCGGAGCATGCTGACCAGCTCCTCCATAGGCGTAACCGTGTTACCTACGTGGATCATCAGGAAGCCGCCCATGGCTTCGGCTGCCTCCAGCGCGCGTTTGACCGCGCCGACGTCGTTGCCCCTGGCGATTGGTTCTGAAAGCCGAGCTTTGATGCCGAGAACGAGATCCCGGTTGTCACGACCGACTTTGGCCGCCGCTTCCGCGTCGGCCAGGTCCAGGTCGGTCAGTTCGCCGATGTCTTTCGATATCAGGCCGAGGGTGGAAATGTTGATCAGCGCCAGCAGCCGGGTGGAGGCGGGTTCCATGATGAAGCGCCTGAAGGCGGCGAAATTTGTCGCCCCGGACGAGCCCGCGTCCAGCGCCGTAGTCACGCCCTTCGCCAGATTCGTCGAGTCGGGCTCGATGCCGTACTCGTTCCCGCCCCAAAAGTTGTGCACGTGCAGGTCGATCAGGCCGGGCGTGACGATCATCCCGTCTGCGTCCAGTAGTTCGGCGGCATCGGCCTCGGGCAGGCTGTCTGCTATAGCCGCCACCTTGCCCCCGGCCAGCGCCACATCCATGACCCGGTCGATGGTTTGCGACGGGTCGATGACGTGGCCTTTTTTTATTAGCAGGTCGTATTTAATTGGAGTCCTCCCCTTGCTGCTGATGCCGTCTGCGGGCGCGTACGGCAAGTATGCCTAAAACCAGCGGGAACACCACTATCATGGCGCCCAGGACGATAACTATAGTGCCGGGCCCCAGCCCTACCGCAGAGTCGATCTGGTGTTTTATCCAGTCGGCAAGCTTGGGGTCTATCGCCCCTGCGTGATGCGCTAGAAGGCGGTCAGGGCCCACCGGAGTCTCCTGTTGCACTCGCCTGGGCACTGGCTGGGGCACTTACTGGCGAATAGCGGGCCGAGTACTTGCGCTCTTTTATGGACAGGGCCGTGATTGCGGCCAGCACCAACAGGGCGGCCCCAGCGAGATAGGCTGGGTCGTAGGTGTTGTAGCGGTCGAAGACCAGGCCGAACACGTAGACAGCGGCGGCGCCTCCCATCTGGTGAGTCATGTTTATCAGCCCGGCCAAAACACCAAGGTGTCGCACTCCATAGACGTCGGCCGCTAGCGCTGTGGTCAGTGGCACCGTGGCCAGCCAGGACATACCGCCGATTATGGCGAAGCTCCACAGCGCCGCCTGTCCGGGCAGAAAGACCAGCGCCAGGAACGCGAACGCCCGAATGAAATAGACGCCGCCCAGCAGTACCCGGCGCGGCATGCGGTCTGACAACAGCCCGACGGCAACGATGCTCAGGCCGTTGATGCCGCTGAGCACGCCGAATGCGATGGCGGCGGTACCGGCGGAGATGCTCTCGCTCTCCGCCCAGCGGACGAAGTGAACGGCTATCGAAGCGGTGGTCACCCCGCAGACGACGTACGCAAGAGAGAGCTGCCATATCGGCGGGGACGAGAGCGAGTCCCGCCACCTCTTCGCATCCAGCGGCCCGGCGGGCGGGCCAGACCGAACGCCATCCCCGGTGGGCGCGTCATCTCCGTCGGGCTGCAAGCCCATATCTGACGGGTCGCTGCGGACCACCAGTGCAATTAGAGGGACCGCCAGGCCCAGAATAATCAGACCCATGACGAGCCAGGCCGTGCGCCAGTTGGAGAAGGCGAGCAGGTAGGCGGCGAAGGGGACCAGCACCAACCCCCCGGCCGAGCCCCCGGTGGTCAATAAGCTGATGGCGACGCCGCGCTTGCGCCTGAACCACCGGGCGACGATAACCCCGGCCGGGGTGAACGAGACACCACCGGTGGCAAAGGAAATGATGAACCCGTAAAGGCCGATGAGGACGTAGACGTTCGGCACCGCAGCCATGGCGACGCTGCCGCCGCCCATTACTAGCAGGCTGACGAGAATGACGCCGCGCCCGCCCATAACGTCGGTGATGCGGCCGAAGATGGGCTGGGCGAGGCCGTTCATCAACCACCCCACTGCGGCGGCTATGGAGACGGTGGCGACCGAGACGGAAAAGTCGTCCTGCCAGGTCGACACGAACACGCCGTAGCCCTGCCGCAGGCCAACCGAAAGAAAGATCGAGAAGAACAGGGCCAGGGCGACGTACCAGCCGTAGAAAGTCCCGCCCCGCCGAGCTCGCCTCGCCATCGGCAAACCCTAGCATAAGGACCAATCCGCACCGGCCCGCGTCTCCGTATTCTCCGTCGTACGGGTGTCGCGGCGGCTTATAAGCGCCCCGCGACCGATAGAATAGGCGGGTTATGGGTCCTGACACAGGCGCGGGCGCGCCAACTCATGAGGCACAGCTACTTGGTTTACCCCGGCGGTACGTTCGACTCGCCGCGCTAGCGCTCATCATTGGCCTGGCACTTGCCTTGCGCGTGTATGGCCTTAACTGGGACGAGGGCATCCCATACACGCCCCACCCGGACGAGCGCGCCATTCTGTTCAAAGTGGCCGAGTTGTCGCCGCCCTCTCCAGGCAACCTGGGGTCACTTTTTGACGCAGAAGAGAGCACCTGGAACCCGAAGTGGTTCCCATACGGTTCGTTCCCGCTCTATCTTCTGAGGGGCGTTCAGCTGGTGTCCGAGTCTGTGGGGGCAGAGATAACCGACCTGCGCGTTACCGGCCGGGTCATCTCCGGCCTTGCCGACGTGGCCACGCTGTTCGTCGTTTTCATGCTCGGGTCGCGCCTGTACAGTCGCCGCGTGGGGCTAATGGCCGCAGGCCTGCTTGCGGTCGCGGTCCTGCACATCCAGCTCAGCCACTACTTCGCGGTGGACACGTTGCAGGCCATGTTCGCCGTCGTTGCGCTTTTCTTCATGTACCGGGTCGCGCGCAAAGGCGGCGTGGGCAACTCGGCGTTGGCGGGGCTCTTTATGGGGCTCGGGCTGGCGACCAAGGCCAGCCAGTTGCCCATCTTTTTGGCGTTCGGCGTTGCCCAGTTGATGTACCTGTTTGGCATGGCCGGGAGCCAGGACTCGACGGGCGATTTCGTTGACCGGCTGCGCACGGTCGTGGCCGGGTCGGCCATCGGACTCGCTGTGGCCTTCCTCGCCTTTTTCATCGCCCAGCCGTACGCCCTGCTCGACTGGAGCCGCTTCAAGGCCGACTTCACCGAGCAGTCGGAGATGGTGCGGCGTATCCGCGACTACCCGTTCACCCGGCAGTACGCCGACACCATTCCGTACTGGTACCTCATCAAACAGCACGCCGTGTGGGGGCTGGGGTTGCCCCTGGGCCTGCTCGTCTGGGGGGGCGGGCTGTTCGTCGCCGTGCGCGGCCTGTCGTGGCGGCATGCGCTCGGGTATTTAGCGCTCGGCCTGGTCCTGCCCGCCGCCATTTTGATCTGGTCGAACTCCATAGTCACCGTCGGGCTCTCGGCCGTCATTGCGACCGCCATGCTGCTGGCGACGCTGCCCCTGCGCCGGGCCGACACGCGCATCGAGGTGCTGTTCCTGGCCTGGGTCGTGCCGTACTTCCTCATTACCGGCGCGTTCGAGGTCAAGTTCATGCGGTACGTGATCCCCATCACGCCGTTCCTCATCCTGTTCGGCTCTCGCCTCGCGTTCGCCTTCTGGGAGCAGGGCCAACGCCAGTTCGCCAGCTTCAGGGGCGGGCAACACCTGCGACAGGCGCGCTGGGCGATGATCGCCATCGCAATATTCATAGCTGGTTCAACGGCTTTCTACGCCCTGGCCTACATGAACGTCTACTCCGAAACCCATACCGCCGTCAGGGCCTCGGATTGGATAAACGAAAACGTGCGCAAGTCGACCCTGGTGCTAAAAGAACACTGGGAAGAGGGACTGCCGGGGCTGCATGCCTACAGCATGAACGAGCTACCGATGTACGACCCCGACGGGCCTCAAAAACTCGACGTATTATCGGAAGAGCTGGCCGATGCCGAGACGCTGGTGTTCTTCTCCAACCGGCTCTACGGCACCCTGCCGCGCATCCCGGAGCGCTACCCGGCGAGCACCGCCTATTACGAACTGCTCTTCTCCGGCAGGCTGGGCTACGAGCTGGCGGACTTTGAAGCTACCTACCCGTCGCTGTTCGGTGTCAGCTTCGTACACGACACATTCTCCCGGCCTGGGCTGCCCGTGCCGGAGCCGTTCGACGACTTCCGCTCGTCGGCCATTCCCATCAACCTGGGCCACGCCGACGAAAGCTTCTCCGTCTACGACCACCCCACGGTGCTGGTGTTCAGAAACGTGAAGGGCTTCGACGCCGAGACCATTCGCAGGCTGGTAGACGCGCAGACGCCGCCCCGAATCCCCCAGGCAGCAGCGCCTGAGGGCCCCGTGCTGACCGACGACGAGTTCGCTATCCAAGTCGAGGGAGGCACCTGGACCGACATCTTTTCGCCGGACCGGTGGACGTCTCGCGTCCCCGTAGCGGCCTGGCTATTGGTGGTCGAAGGCTTGGCGCTGCTGGCGCTGCCGCTGACGCTGTGGCTCATGCGGCCGCTTCCGGACCGGGGCTTCCTGTTCGCCAAGGCCATCGGCATCCTGTTCGTCAGCGTACTGGTATGGCTGCTGGCCAGCCTGCAATGGGTCCCGTTCTCTCCCCGCTCCATTGCGCTGGCGGCCCTGATTCTCGCGGGCGTTTCGGGGGTCGTTTTGACCTACCGGCGGGACGACATTGTCGAGTTCGTCAGACGGCGCTGGTCGCTGCTGCTCATAGGCGAAATCGTGTTTCTCGCCGCGTTCTTCGCGTTCCTTGGGCTGCGCATGGCCAACCCCGACCTGTGGCACCCGTTCAGGGGCGGCGAGAAGCCGATGGACCTCGCATACCTCAACGCCGTCACCCGGTCGACCATCATGCCGCCGCTCGACCCGTGGTTCTCGGGTGGGTTCCTCAACTACTACTACTTCGGCCAGTTCATCACCGGCATGCTCATAAAGGCCACCGGCATAGAAGTGCGCATCGCCTACAACTTGGCCATCCCGTTGTTCTTCGCCCTGACGGTCGGTGGCGCGTTCAGCCTGCTTTACAACCTGGCAGAGGCCAGCCGAAGACGGCTCCTCTCCGCTCACCGGGCTCGCTCTAGGGGCTTCTTCGGCCAAGGCTTCATCGCTTCCGAGTACGAAACTTCGACTAGCGCCGAACGTGGCATCAAATTCGGCGTCCCGGCCTGGGGGCCCGTTTGGGCAGGGCTGGCCGGGGTGGCGTTTGTCGCGGTGCTGGGCAACCTGGACGGCGTTATCCAGGTGGGGCACGGCCTCGCCAACGTAGCGCGCGGCATGCCGTTCGGAGAGTTCAACTTCTGGCAGTCGTCCCGCATGATGGCGCCCGACCCGCCCGGCTTTGAGATCAACGAATTCCCGTTCTTCACGTTCCTGTTCGCGGACCTGCACGCCCACCTGATGGCCATTCCGTTCACGCTGCTGGCGCTGGGTCTGGCGCTGACGGTTGTTCTCCGGCGGCCCGATGCCGCCTCTGGGGGCTCTCCGCGCTCTCCGCTCACGGGGTTCGCTCTTGGGGCTTCTTCGCGCGAGCGCTCATCGCTTTCGCGATCGACCGCTGCTGGGGGCATCTCGCTGTCGTGGCTCGCATTGCTGGCGACGCTGGGGGTCGTGGTGGGGGCGCTGCGGGTTATCAACACGTGGGACTACCCGACCTATCTGATTGTGGCCATCGCCGCTGTGTTCTTGGCCGGGTACTTCAGACACGGCGGGCTGAACGTAACCATGCTGCTCAGGCCCGCGCTGGAGGCCGTCTTCGTTTTCCTGGTCGGCTACCTCGTCTTCCTGCCGTTCCACCTGCGCTACGAGGTGTTCTTTTCCAGCCTGGAGACGACGACCAATACGACCGTCCTGTGGCAATTTCTCGCCATCAGCGCCCTGCCGGTGTTCATTCTCGGCAGCTTCTACCTGAGAGAGACCTGGTCGGTTCACCGCGAGAGGTTACGAGGCGCCGCCGGGTGGTTCGCCGGTCGGCAAGCCGAAGGGCCGAAGCCTGCGCTCTCGGAGCGCTCGACATGGCCCGCCGGTGCCAGGCTCGCGGTGTTTGCGGCGCTGGTATTCGGGGCAGCCGCGATCATCTTCGGGTTCGTCTTGCAGACGGGCAGCACAGTGCCGTTCTTAACCGGACTTGTGGCACTGGTGGCGCTGGTCGGCGTCGCCAGGGTCGCCTCTTTCGGACCCACGGCGCGCATGGACGCGTTCCTGGCCGTCACGGTCGGACTGTCGCTGCTACTGGCGATAGGGCTGGATGTCCTGCGTGTCGAGGGCGATATCGACCGCATGAACTCCGTGTTCAAGACCTACCTGCAAATCTGGGTGATGTTGGGGGTGGGCTCGGCCTACGCCCTGTGGCGGCTTTCCCATAACTGGCAAATCTCGTTTTCGAGCCTACGTCGCTATCCGGGCCGCGCTGCTTGGACTCTGGGACTGTTGCTGCTCGTTGCCGGTACGGCGATCTACCCGATCATGGGGACTCAGGACCGGCTGCGCGACCGGTTCCAGGCCGACGGACAGCCATTAACGCTCGACGGTATGGCTTACATGCGGGATGCGACGTTCACCGACGAGATGGGGCCTGTGCGCCTCGCTTACGACCTGGACGGCATCACCTGGATGCAACGTAATATTCTAGGCACCCCCGTCATCGTAGAAGCGCATACGCCGACGTACCGGTGGGGCGGCCGTATCTCCGTTTACACCGGCCTGCCCAGCGTCGTCGGCTGGCAGTGGCACCAGGAACAGCAGCGATGGGGCTATCGCCAGGACATCGCCCAGCGCATATTTCAAGTAAACACGCTCTACCAGACGCTAGACCCGGCGCGGGCGCTGCAAATCATCGACCGCTACGGGGTCGAGTACGTCTACGTCGGGGAGTTGGAGAAGCGCTACTACCCTGCCGAGGGCATTGCCAAGTTCGAAGGCGGCCTGCGGCCCTTCCTGGACCCGGTCTACACCAACGAACAGGTGACGATCTACAAAGTCCTACGTCCCTAGGCCGTTAATTGGAAAGTGATGAGGCCATCAGCCGAAGAAGCCCTGACGAGCGAGGCTTCGCCTCGCGGGGCATTAGTGCCCCCCGTCAGAGTTGTCCAGTCCTGAAATCGTGATCCGGTAGTCGGGGTTTGAGCCCGGGTCTGCCTCTACGATTACGCTCGCCTTCTCCAGAATTCGCTGGCAGTTCTGGCTCAGGTGCAGCAGTCGCAGGCTCTTGCCAGCGCGGTTGTAGCGCTGGGCCAGGTCCATGACCGCTTCGATGCCCGAGTGGTCCCACACCCGCGAATGCCTGAAGTCGATGACGACCTCTGCGGGGTCGGTTATGGGGTGGAACAGGTCCCGGAACGTACTGGTCGAGGCGAAGAAGAGCTGCCCGTGCAACGTGTAAACGCGCCGGTTGCTGTCGGGGTCTGTAGTGGACTCGACGTAAATGCCCCGGGCCGTATTCCACGCGAATACCAGTGCGGAAACTATCACCCCGACGACCACGGCGATGGCCAGGTCGGTGGCGACCGTGACCGCCGAGACGATGACCATGACCAGCGCATCGGACAGGGGGATTTTGCGGATGATTCTCAGGGAGGACCACGAGAACGTTCCGATTACCACCATGAACATTACGCCGACCAGGGCAGCGATGGGGATGCGCTCGATAAGCGATGACGCGAACAGGATG
>CAUZIR010000045.1:0-9901 GCA_963579815.1 Dehalococcoidia bacterium | reverse complement strand
CGGTGCTACGAGGCGCGGGCACTCTGTTAAATTGGAGTGCCTATGATGAACCCATTTTCTGAAGTTCTGCCCATCGACTCCGAGGTCGGCCCCGACGGCCACCTGTACATAGGCGGATGTGACGCCACCGAACTGGCAGACCGCTACGCTACGCCGCTTTACGTGTACGACGTGCACACCATGCGCACCATGTGCCGCGAGTTCGTACACCAGTTCGGTTCTCGCTACCCAAACTCCCGTGCCCTATATGCCTCAAAGGCCTACCTGGGTCCCGCCATGGCGCGTCTTGTGGCTGGCGAGGGCTTGGGTATGGACGTGGTGTCTGGCGGCGAACTGGCCGTCGCGCGCTCGGTCGACTTCCCGCCCGAGGACATCTTTTTCCACGGGAACAACAAGAGCCCCGACGAAGTGGCCGAAGCGCTGGATTACGGCATCGGCCGATTCGTCGTGGACAGCTTCCACGAACTGGAAATGGTGGGCGAAATGGCCCGGCAGCGCGGCGTGGTTCAGCCCGTCATGCTTCGCCTGTCGCCCAGCATAGACGCGCACACGCACGCCAAGACGACGACCGGCATTCTGGATACGAAGTTCGGCTTTCCCATTGAGACTGGCGATGCGGCCGAGGCCATTCGCAGGGCGCTGAAGACCAGCAACCTGGACCTGACCGGCATCCACATTCACCTGGGCTCTCCCATATTCGAACTCGAGCCCTATTCGCTGGGGATCGACACGGTGCTGACTTTCCTCGCCCCGTTTAGAGCAGAGGGGCTCGAATTGCGGGACTTCAGCCCCGGGGGCGGCTTCGCGGTGGGTTACGTCAGGGACCAGCTGCCGCCGCCCATCTCGGCGTACGCCGATTTCATCACCCGTGCCGTGAGAGATCGCAGTCGTGATCTTGGCTTCGCAGAGCCCCGGCTGCTGGTGGAACCGGGTCGGTCGATTGTGGCCCGGGCAGGTGTCGCCCTGTACACGGTCGGCGGGGTGAAGGACATTCCCGGCCTGCGCAAGTACGTGTCGGTAGACGGCGGCATGGGGGACAACATTCGCCCCGCCCTCTACGACGCCAGGTACGAGGCCATGCTGGCGAACCGGGTACCGGACGATCCCTCTGGCGGCGATTTGGAGCGCGTCCGCATCGTGGGCAAATACTGCGAGACCGGCGACATCCTGGTGAAAGAGGCCGACCTGCCGTCTCCTCGGACCGGGGACCTGGTTGCCATGCCAAGTTCCGGGGCCTACGGGATATCTATGGCCGGTAACTACAACATGAACCCGCGCCCCGCTGTGGTCATGGTTGAGGACGGCGAATCGAGGCTGGTCCGGCGCCGAGAGACCTACGACGACCTATTGTCCGTAGAAATGGACCCCGGCGCTTAAAGACATTGTCTGAGCCCCAGATTGTCTGAAACCCAGGCGGGACCGGAGAGCACGGTGATCGGTCACGAGAAGGTTCTCTCGTCGTTGGCCCGCGCCATTAAGCAGGGCAGAACGTCCCACGCCTATCTCATTACCGGCCCGGCGCACGTGGGCAAACTTGCCGTGGCCATGGTGTTGGCCCGGCACCTCAACTGCCTGGGCGACGAGTCACCGTGCGGCTCGTGCCAGCAGTGCGAGCGCATCGAACGACTGGTGCATGCGGATGTGAAAGTTGTGCCCGTAGACGCCGAGGGACAGCATCACGAAGACGGCAAGCCCAGGACGAGGATAACCATCGAGCAGGTCAGGGCGGTTTCTAAAGAAGCGTCGCTGCGCCCGTTCGAGGGCAGGCACCGGGTGTACATTTTCGAGGAC
The DNA here is from genome assembly GCA_963579815.1 of Dehalococcoidia bacterium. Lineage (GTDB taxonomy): Bacteria > Chloroflexota > Dehalococcoidia > Lucifugimonadales > UBA2962 > CAUZIR01. The sequence goes on along the minus strand of CAUZIR010000045.1, from coordinate 8,110 downwards.
GCCGACAGGCTCACCGAAGACGCGTCGAACGCCCTTCTCAAGACGCTGGAAGAGCCACCGGACCAGGTGGTTATTGTGCTGCTGGCCTCTGGCGAAGAGGCAGTGTTGCCCACTATATCGTCCCGCTGCCACGTCCTTTCGCTCCGGCCGGTACCGTGGCCGGTGCTGGCGGCGGCGCTTACTGAGCGGCTCGGGCTTGATGACGCAGCGGCGCTACAGATAGCCCGCACCTCTGCTGGCCGTCCAGGCGTGGCCATTCGGATGGCGACCGATGACGAGTTCGCCGCGTTACGAGCCGAGACCCTCGACCGAATTGAGGGCGCGGCCACTGCCAACCTTGAGGGACGCCTAAAGTACGCCGCGTCGCTGGCAAGTATGTTCGGCAAAGAGCGCGAGCGGGCCAGGGAAGAGATGGTGCAGTGGCGGGACTGGTGGCGAGACGTGCTGGTAGCCGGTCAAGGACTGGACGACTACGTCAGCCATGTCTCTCGCGCCGACAAAATTCGCGAGACCGCAGCGGCAGTTGGCCTTGCTGGTGCGTCCCAGGGGCTGCGGGCGTCTATCCAAGCGGCCGAACGACTGGACAAGAACGTCGTCCCGGCGCTCGCCATCGAACAAATGATGTTGAGCATGCCCGGCTCCTGAACCGAAACAAGATGAATTCCAGGCACAGAGCAAAAGGAACGAACTAGATGGCAACAGTAGGTGTCAGGTTCAGGCCGTCGGAACGGCTGCGCTACGTGGACGACGCAGGCCACGACGTGAAGGTTGGCGACGTGGTGTCGGTGGAAGGGGTCGAGCAGGCTCCAGATTCTCTCAATGACACAGATGCTTCTGAGCCCCGAGAGGCGGTGGTGGCGGTTGATTCGGGCCAGGTGATCTTTAGCGAGGTGCGCGAGACGCAGGGCTCAGTGACGGCGGTCGTGTCTCGGGCCCGGCCCTAGGCGTAGGCCCAGGGGATAAAGGGCCGCCACTCGTCTAGCAGTGTGCGCTGTTCGAACATGTAGAACGGGTTCGGCCTGGGCACCGTGGGCTCGTTTAGCAAGGCCATGCTCGCCTCAGACGGGGTGCGGCCCGCCTTCCGGTGGTTGCACCGCTTGCACGCCGCGATGACGTTGCCCCACTCGTGCTTACCCCCTCTAGATCGAGGAAGTATGTGGTCTAATGTCAGGTTCTTTGACTCGGTGCCGCAGTACTGGCAGGTGTTGCGGTCTCGCACGAAGATGGCCCGCCGCGAAAGGCGCCTGCGCACCAGTGGCCGCTTGACCATGTGGTGCAACCGGATGACGGAGGGGGCCTGGAAGGGCCGCGAGACGCTGTGCACGAAGCCGCGGCCGTTCTCCATTAGCTCCGCTTTTTCCCGGTCAAGCAGCACCAGCGCGCGCCTGACGTTGCACACGTTCAGGGGCTGGTAGTTTTGGTTCAAGACCAGAACGGGAGCTTGGATCAACATCCCAGTGGCGGCGCGGCCCTCCTATCAGGGCGAGTTGGCTGTCAGGGTGATGGGACGATCAGGGTTTTTCGGAGTCGATCTCGTCCTTGAGAATTTGGACGGACACTTCGAAGTCGTTGGGCACGAATCCTATCGCGTCCCCCGGAACCTTGTCGACGACGCTGACGAACGTGCGTACGAAGCTGGACTCGACGAGGGCGCTTTGCAGACCCTCTTTGATTTCAAGGGTGTCGGGGATTGGGAGCTTGTCGGCGACGGTACCTGCAATGCCGTCTTCGGGCACATTGGGTAACTCGAAGTTGTAGGCGAGCCGGGTCAGGCCGAGTATGGCTGCGCCGCTGAGCAAGGCAGCCAGCAGGAGCCCGAGCACGAGCCCACCGAGCTTGTCGACCATGGCCGACATGCCCAGCGTAAATACGGTGAGGAAGGGTTTGATGATCTTACCGGCGATGCCAGCAACGACCAGGCCAGCGACGATGATGGCGGCGTAGGCGATGACGCTGACGATCGTGTCATTACCGACGGAGTTTGATATGGACGAGCCCAGGTCGTCGGCGTAGTGTCCGGCGAATTGCCAGCCGACTATGACACCGATGGCCATGAATGCGGCCCCGATGAGTCCCGTCTTCAGCCCGTAAAGGAACCCGAAGATGAGGGCAATTATGAGTACGATATCGAGCCAGTTCATGGCCTCTCCTCGCCGGTTATACCGCCACCCCAATCGCTCCAACCGCCACTTCGAACACCGCCACTTCGAACACCGGTCTGAGCAGGATTCTAGCACACGGGTGCTGCGTGAACCCCGGTGGCACCACCTTCGTTTTTGCCTCGCCATTGCCAGGTCCGATTATTGCCAGCGCGGCGGGAGCTATGACGGCGGCTGCTTGGGTGCCGGGTTGACCTCGCCAGCGGCTAGCGAAATGGGGAGTTGCTTCTCCAGTTCGGCAACGGTCCATCCCACGTTGCTGTGGATGAATTTGACCGGTCTCCGCCGGGAGTACAGGGACATGTCCCACCCGGTTGTTGATATGACCTGTCCGCTTATCGGGCCGCTGGCCTCGGTGCACAGGTAGACGATTTTGGCGGCGTTGTTAGCCGGGTCCAGCGCCTCAGCCGGGGCCTCCATGCCGAGAAGGCCTCGCAAGCCCTCGGCCTCTGAGGCGTCGAACTGCACGGCCCCACCCGAGCGGACCGCTCTGGAAGCGTCGGGTATGGAGGCGGTCATCCGCGTTTGCCCACCGGGGTAGATGGCGTTGGCGGTAATGCCGTACAGGGCAAGCTCGGCGGCCGCCGAGCGCACAAGCCCCACCATGCCTTCTTTCGCTGCGGCGTAGTTTGTCTGACCGGAGGAACGCAGGCCGGAAATGGACGCCAGCAAGACGATTCGACCGTACCGGCGCTCAATGAGGTGCGGCACGGCGTTCCGAACCACGTTGAACGCACCCTGAAGATGCACCGACAGGACGGCGTCCCACTCCTGTTCGGACATGTTAAAGACCATGCGGTCGCGCAATATGCCCGCTGCGTGGCATACGGCGTCGAGTCTGCCGAAGCTCGATATGGCGGTCTGCACAAGGGCCCCTGCCGACTCGAACTCGGCCACCGAGTCGTAGCTGGCCACGGCCTTGCCGCCCGCCGCCTCAATCTCGGCTACGACCGTGTCGGCCGCGCCAACGGACTTGCCCGAACCGTCGACCGCGCTGCCCAGGTCGTTGACCACGACCGAAGCCCCTTCCTGTGCCAGCAGCATAGCAACCGTCCGGCCGATGCCACCGCCCGCGCCCGTGACGATGGCCACTCTGCCGTTCATTCGCCCGGCCATTACAGCGACGCTCCAGCCGCCGGGCCGAGGGACAATGCCGGCAACAGGGTTCGGGGTACGAGGTCGTCCAAGTCATCCAGGGTCAGTTTGCCCCACTTGTGCAGCCCGGCCACTACATTGGGTTCTTCGTACAAAAACACCGAACCGTCTCTCGTGCCCAGAGTGCGGGCATTTATATTCGCCAGGGCGTCGGTACACAGCGCACCGATGAGGGCCGCCGCCGCCGCCTCGTCGTCGGCCACCACGGCGTTGGCCGTGACGCCATACTTGCCCAGGTCGCGCCCGACGGTCCGCGTCAGCCCTATGATGCCCTCGGAGACGGCTGCGCGTGAGGCTGCGTTTGGTTCGCCAAGCCCGGCGTCCGACGTGACGCTAACGATGCGGCCGGAACGCTGCTTGCGGAAGACGCCCGCCGCGTGACGGGTAGGGGTGAACGTCGCCTTCAGGCCGGTGCGCACGGCCGCGTAGAAGTCCTCCGGGGACAGGTCAGCTAGGCCGCCGCCCCACCTGGGGTCGTCGGGCTGGTCCAGGCCAGCGGCGGCGTTGACGAGTATGTCCAGGCGGCCCAGTTCGGTGACGGCAAGTTCGATGACTCGCTCGCCCCCGGCCATCTCAGAGACGTCTGCGTCGGTGAAGATGGCCAGTCCGCCCCCTGCTCGAATTTCGGTGGCGGTGTCCTGCCCCCCGACGCACACCACGCCCGCGCCTTCTTGGGCGAGCGTCAGCGCTGCGGCGCGGCCTATGCCATTGCCCGCACCGGTTACCACTGCGACTTTGCCTTTTAGCCTGCCTGCCACTTGCGTTACTCCTCGCTACCATTTCTCTCTGTCATAACGGGGCGGCTATCGCCCCTACACTTCGGCCCAGTTGGCCCGGGCCGGGCTGCGTCTTAGGACAGAGCCTGGCCGTCGGCGTTGACGATGACGATGGGCAGGCCCAGTTCTCGCAGGCCCGGCTCTATGGTTTCACGGTCTCCGACCACTAGTAGAACGTCGGGGGTTTCCCTGAAGTGCTCCTGTGCCACCCGCCTGGCGTCGGCGAGCGTCACGCCGCGGACGAGGTCCGGGTAGCCCTGCAGATAGTCATCCGGCAGGTCGAAGCTGGCCAGCCGGGCCAGCTGTCCGATGATCTGGCCGTGGGTTTCGAACCTGGCTGGGAAGCCCCTGAGCAGTCCGGCAACGGCATCGTTAAATTCAGAGTCTTCGACCGGCCTAACCGACCGTATTTCCGAGTACTCTTTGAGCGTTTCTATGGCCGCCTCTTTGGTTACGTCGGTCTGTACCGAGCCACCGGCGAATAGCGCTGAGGTGCCGGTTATCCAGTCGATGGATGACATGTAGCCGTAGCTGTAGCCCTTGTCTTGGCGCAGGTTCATGTTCAGCCGGGCGGAGAACTCGCCGCCGAAGACCTGGTTGAACAGGACCAGCGGCATGTAGTCCGGGTGGTGACGGCGGACCAGCGTTTGCCCTGACCGTATGACCGACTGGGCCGCGCCTGGCTTGTCGGCGATGAAGATGGTGCCGCTCGTGCCCGGTTCTGGAATCTGCTCGGCTCCCGAATCGGAATCGGCGTCAGGGCCGACCGGTACCTGGGGAACGGCCTGGGGCTGCCAGTCGCCAAAGTGACGCTCGGCCAGCGCGACCACTTCGTCGGCGTTGACCTGACCGGCGACCACGAACGTCGCACCGGTGGGGCCGAAGTGGCTCGCATAGTGGGCGGCAAGCTCGGCCCGCTCAATCGAACCGACCGAAGCCTCGGTCCCGCTCGCCGGGTGGCCGTACGAGGACGCCTGCCCGTACAGCAGCGCCCTGGTCGCACGCGGGGCGATTGCCGCCGGGTCGTCGGCTATGCGGGACAGGTCGGTGAGGCGCTGTCTACGAATGCGCTCAACGTCGTCTGAAGGGAACGACGGGTTGCGAACTACGTCAGCGGCGATTTTTAGAGCACCTCGCCACTGCGATTCCAGCGCCTCGGCAGACACTACGGTGGTCTCCCGGCCCGCCTGGGTGTGCAGGTCCGAGCCCATGCGCTCCATTTCGTCAGATATCTGTTGGCTGGTGCGTGTCGCGGTGCCCTCGGCCAGCATCGTCACCGCCAGGTTGGTCAGGCCGGGCTGCTCGGCCGGGTCCCCGGTGGCACCCGCGCGCATGAGCAGGCCGAATGCGACCATCGGCAGCTCGGGCCGTTCGACTATCAGGACGGTGAGGCCGTTCGGCAGCGTCGTGCGAGTTGGCAACGGGGGCGTAAAGCTGGGCTCGGCGGCGGCCCCGGGCATTATTGCTCGGTCGAGTGTCATTCGCCGCTCTTTTCTTTCGGGGATACGGTCAGTTCAACCCTGCGGCCGCCCAAAAACTGTGAAGCAGCAGAGGAGACCTGCTCGGCCGTGACCGACTTGTAACGGTCCGGATACGTCGTAACGAGAGCCGGGTCGCCCGCGAGTACGTTGAAGTAGTTGAGCTGGTCGGCGCGCCCGCCGAACCCGCCGGTTCGTTCCAAGGTGCGCACGAAGTGGGTCTCTATCTGGTTGCGGGCCCGCTCCATTTCTTCGTTGGTGGGAGGGGTCTTTTTGATCGTGGCTATCTCATGCGCGATGGCATCGGAGACGCGAGCAGTCTCTTCACCCTTGCTGGTGGTGGCCTGGATGAAGAATTCACCCGAAAGCTCCTGGCTGTAGGCGAACGCGGCCACGTCTCTGGCCATCTCGGTGTCGTGCACGAGGTGCCTGTATAGACGCGAACCCTTGCCGTCGGCGAGAACGGTGGAGAGCACATCGAGCGCGGGCTCCCACTCGTCGAAGGCGGGCGGCGCGGGCCACACGACGTATCGGCGTTCCAGCTGCACGTCATCTTCGGCTGACAGGATTTTCACGCCCGAAAGGTCGGAGGCGATGGGCTGCATTTTTGCTATGGGAGCGGCCGGGGTAAGGTCGCCGAAGTACTTTTCCACCAGTTGCAACGCCTGCGAAAGGTCTATGTCTCCGGCAATTGCGATGGAGGCATTGGAGGGGGAGTAGAACGTTCGGAAGAAGTCTTTGATGTCTTCCAATTTGGCCGAATCAAGGTCCTCTTGCGAGCCGATTGTGGGCCAGTTGTATGGGTGGGGGAGGGGGAAAACCTCGGGCAGCAGCAGCAGATAGGCCATGCCGTAAGGCCTGTTTTCGTAGCTCTGGCGGCGCTCGTTTTTTACCACGTCACGCTGCACGTCGAAGCGCTGCTGGTCCAACGCGTCGAGCAGATAGCCCATGCGGTCGGATTCGAGCCACAGTGCCAGTTCGAGATAGTTAGAAGGGACGTTTTCCCAGTAGTTCGTCCGGTCCGGGTTGGTGGAGCCGTTCAGGTTGGCTCCAATTTTTTGCAGGGGCTCAAAATAGGTACGGTTGTGGTGTTTGGAGCCCTCGAACATAACGTGCTCAAATAGGTGGGCGAAGCCCGTACGACCTGGTTTTTCGTTCTTGCTGCCCACGTGGTACCAGATGTTGATGGCCACGACCGGCAGCGAACGATCCTGGTGCAGGATCAACTCCAGGCCGTTGGGCAGGACGTGCTTTTGGAAAGGGACAGATATCATTATTGAGGCGGGATTGTAGCGGGGGAAACTTTTTGCTTGGTCATCTCGTTTAATGTACTATGACACGTAGATTCCCGGGCTTGTTCTGGGGCTTATTGGCGATTAGCCGGCTTTCCTCTCCCTCCTTCCCTGCCGGCACTGAGAGGTTAGGCGAGTTTCCGGGCTGATGCGCAATAGCTTCATATACCTTCTGATAGTGGTGGCGGTCATCGCCATCTTTTTCACCCTTTTCTCCAATCCCCTTGGCGGGTCGCGTGAGATAGGCATCTCCGAAGTCATTCGTATGGCTGGCAGCGGAGGGATCGAGTCTATCGAGGTGAACGGAGACAACCTTACGGTGATCTCCGGCACCGGCGAAAGCCTCAGCTCTCGCAAGGAAGAAGGCTCCAGCATTTTGGAGCTTCTTGAGGCCGCCAACATTGACCCTCTCGTTTCCCGTACCGACGTAACGGTGAAGGGGTCGAGCGGCCTTGGCTCCATATTCGGGCTTTTGCTCAACTTCCTCCCGCTCATTATTTTCGGCGCCATTTTGCTGTTCATGGTGCGCCAGGCACAGGGCAACTCCAACCAGACCTTCAGCTTTGGGCGCAGCAAGGCCCGTATGACGATGGGCAACTCTCCATCTGTCACATTCGATGACGTAGCGGGTGTGGAAGAGGCCAAACAGGAACTCCAGGAAGTCGTGGAGTTCTTGAAGTTCCCGGAACGCTTCTTAGCATTGGGAGCAAAAATACCGTCGGGCGTACTGCTGATCGGCCCGCCGGGCACGGGCAAGACCCTTATGGCCAGGGCGGTCGCGGGCGAAGCAGGGGTGCCGTTCTTCTCGATCAGTGGTTCCGAGTTTGTGGAGATGTTCGTTGGTGTCGGCGCGTCTCGCGTGCGAGACCTGTTCGACCAGGCGAAGCGCAATTCACCGTGCATCATCTTCATCGACGAGATAGACGCCGTTGGTCGCCACAGGGGCGCTGGACTGGGCGGCGGTCATGACGAGCGTGAGCAGACACTGAACCAGATTCTCGTGGAGATGGACGGCTTCGACACGAGCACTAACGTTATCGTCATCGCGGCCACCAACCGGCCCGACATTCTCGACCCGGCGCTGCTACGGCCGGGCCGGTTCGATAGACGGGTGACGCTGGACAACCCGGACGTGAAGGGCCGCATTCAAATACTCGAAGTACACTCCAAGGGCAAGCCCCTGGCCGCCGACGTGGTCATGGAGACGGTTGCCAAGCAGACACCTGGCTTCTCCGGTGCCGACCTGGCCA